>JBKOVX010000137.1:0-3739 GCA_046724115.1 Gemmatimonadota bacterium
CTACGTGCGTGCTGTTCGGCGACGGCGCCGGCGCTGCGGTCGTGAAGCGGAGCAGGCACCACGGGAAAGGAATTCTCTCGGCCTATATGCGCAGCGATGGCAACCTGGCCGATCTCCTCTATCGCCCCGAAGGCGGCGCCACCGTCCCGATGTCGGCGGAAGTCCTCGAGAAGCGATCGCACCTGGTCAAGATGGCAGGACGCGAGGTCTTCAAGCACGCGGTGCGATCGATGTCCGACGCGGCCGACCGCGCGCTCGATGGAGCCCGTCTCACCGGCTCCGACATCGATCTGCTGATCCCGCACCAGGCAAACGTTCGCATCATCGAGGCGACCGCCAAGCATTCGGGAATCCCGATGGACAAGGTGTACGTCAACGTCGACAAGTACGGCAACACTTCGTCTGCTTCCATTCCGATCGCGCTCGACGAAGCGATCGAGTCGGGAAGAGTCAAGGAAGGCACGACGGTGATGATGGTAGCCTTTGGCGCCGGATTCACATGGGCGTCGATGGTCATTCGCTTCTGAGCAGTGGACATCGTACTGCTCTTTCCCGGCCAGGGCTCGCAGAAGCCGGGGATGGGAAAGGACCTCGCTGATTCATTTCCAATCGCCAAGGGAGTATTTGGCGAAGTCGATGCGGCGCTCGGCGCGGATCTCAGCAAACTTTGCTTCGAAGGCCCGGCGGACGAGCTCACCGCAACGCGCAACGCGCAACCGGCGCTCTTCGCGCACGGCGCAGCCGTGTGGGCGCTGACAAAGGAAGCTCTGTTCCCGCACGTCCGTGCAGCCGCTGGTCATTCACTTGGTGAGTTCACGGCTTATCACGCGGCAGACGCCATAAGCTTGCCCGGGGGCGCCAAGCTGGTTCGCCGCCGTGGCGAGCTGATGTTCGAGACGGGATCTGTCCGTCCCGGCACAATGGCAGCGATCCTCGGCGCGACAACGACGCCGGTCGAGGACATCTGCGCACGAGCCAGCAAGGAAGCCGGACTCGTCGTCCCCGCCAATTTCAACACCGACGAGCAGGTTGTGATCTCGGGCGAAGTCGCCGGCGTGGAGCGCGCGATGGAGCTTGCCAAGGAAGCCGGCGCCAAGCGTGCGATCAAGCTTCCGGTGAGCGGAGCGTTTCACTCACCCCTGATGGAGCCGGCCGTCGTCGGACTCACCGATGCGATTGCGACATCGGCATTCATCGAGCCTGCTTTCCCGGTATTCTCGAACGTAACCGCCGACGCCTCGACCACCGCCGTTGGCGCGAAGGATCTTCTGCTCCGGCAGTTGACGTCGCCGGTGCGCTGGTCAACCGAGATGAGAAACATTGCGCAACACTTTCCCGACGCGCTGTACGTCGAGATGGGTCCGGGCAACGTCCTGACTGGTCTGGTGGGCCGACTCGTCAAAGGCGCGAAAACGTTCCCCTGCGGCACAGCGGTGGAAGTCGACAAACTTCTTCAAATGGTCGCCTGATGAAGATCGATCTCAGCGGGAAGAACGCATTGGTCACCGGTAGCACCCGCGGCATCGGACGCGCCATCGCCGAAGCGTTTGCGGAATCAGGCGCGCGAGTCGCGGTGGTGGGCCGCGATCTGGAGCGCGCGAACGAAGCCGCCACCGCGATTGGAAACGGCGCCGTCGGGTTTGCGGCGGACGTCAGCGACACGGCAGCGGTGACGAAGCTGGTGGAAGATGTCGAGAAGGCGTTCGGCTCGATCGACATCCTGGTGAACAACGCCGGCATCACGCGCGACAACATCGTCATGCGCCTGAAAGACGAAGACTGGGATGCAGTTCTGAACGCCAACCTCCGCGGCGC
Organism: Gemmatimonadota bacterium; assembly: GCA_046724115.1. Classification (GTDB taxonomy): domain Bacteria; phylum Gemmatimonadota; class Gemmatimonadetes; order Gemmatimonadales; family Gemmatimonadaceae; genus UBA4720. The sequence continues at coordinate 1,816 of JBKOVX010000137.1, forward strand.
CTTCGCCAGCATTCGCGCCGTATCACGCGGGATGATGAAGCGCCGCGCTGGTCGCATCATCAACGTCGCGAGTATCGTCGGCCTGATCGGCAACAAGGGGCAAGCCAATTACGCCGCCAGCAAGGCGGGGCTCATTGCGCTGACGAAATCGGTCGCCAAGGAGCTCGGATCGCGCAACATCCTCATCAACGCGGTAGCCCCGGGATTCATCGACACGGAAATGACCGCCAAGATGACTCCCGAAGCACGTGATGCTTTGGGCAAACAGATTGCACTTGAACGTCTTGGCACCGTGCAGGACGTCGCCGCTATGGTCACCTTCCTCGCCTCCGACCACGCCTCCTACATAACAGGGCAGGTCTTCGTCGTGGATGGTGGAATGGTCATGTGACGGGAAGACCGAGACTGAGGGGTGCGGACCAAACTGCCAGTGCTTCGAACTGCGGACTAATTGAGGACTGCGGACAGAATGAGGATTACGGACTGACTGAGAGGCCTTTCGAAGGCGTGTCCTCACTCCGAAATCCTCACTTAGTCCGCAGTCCGGACTACTATGTTGGTCCGCAATCCTCAATCCGCGCTGTAACTTTGTAGCAGACACTAGCTTAGCTATATTACCGGGTACTCCCACAACACGAGGAAATCCATCAAATGGCCGACAATTCCGACAAGGTCAAAGACATCATCGAGAAAGAGCTCGGTGTGGAGCGGGAAAAGCTGACCAACGAGGCGAGCTTCATCGAGGATCTCGGTGCCGACAGCCTGGACATCGTCGAGCTCGTGATGGAGTTCGAGAAGGAGTTCAACATCGACATTCCTGATGAAGATGCCGAGAAGCTGCGCACCGTCGGTGACGCGCTTGGCTATCTGAACCAGAAGGTCGGAGCGTAATGAAGCGACGAGTCGTCGTCACCGGCATGGGGGCGATTACCCCAGTCGGCAACGATGTGGCGACGACCTGGCGGTCCCTGATTGAAGGGAAGTCGGGAACCGCGCCGATCACCAAGTTCGATGCGACGACCTTCCCGGTCCGCTTCGCGGCGGAGGTGAAGGGCTTCGATCCGCTTCAGTACATGGATCGCAAGGAAGCCAAACGCGCCGACGCGTACACCCAGTACGCCGTCGCCGGCGCTCGTCAGGCAATGACCAACGCGGGCCTGGTTGAACGAAATGGCATGGATCCCGACCGCATTGGTGTCATCATCGGCAGCGGCATCGGTGGCCTCAAGAGTTTCGAGGAACAGCACGATGTCTATCGGGAACGCGGCGTCACCAAGATTTCGCCGTTCTTCATCCCGATGTTCATCGCCGACATTGCGGCCGGCATCGTCTCGATGCAGTTCAACGCCAAAGGCCCAAACTACGCTACCGTATCGGCTTGCGCCACTAGTGCTCATGCGATAGGTGATGCATTCAGGACCATCCAGTATGGCGACGCCGACATCATGATCACCGGCGGCGCCGAAGCCACGGTCACGCCGATGGCCATTGGTGGATTCGCCAACATGAAGGCGCTGTCGGAGCGAAACGATTCGCCGGAAACCGCGTCTCGACCGTTCGACGCCACACGCGACGGATTCGTCATGGGGGAGGGCGCCGGAATTCTCATCCTCGAGGAGCTCGAGCACGCCCTCAATCGCGGCGCCACGATCTACTCGGAAATCGTCGGCTATGGCGCGACCGGAGATGCCTACCACCTGACCGCGCCCGCCCCCGACGGCGAAGGCGCGCAGCGCGCGATGAAGCGAGCATTGAAGGACGCCGGCCTCGAGCCGAAGGACATTCAGTACATCAACGCGCACGGCACTTCGACCCCGGCCAACGACTTCAACGAGACGCGGGCAATCAAGGCGGTTTTTGGCGACGCCGCCAAAGACGTCAACGTCAGCTCGACCAAGTCGGCTACCGGTCACATGCTCGGCGC
>JBKOVX010000032.1:0-2647 GCA_046724115.1 Gemmatimonadota bacterium
GAAACGCGACAGTCAGCTTCGACGAAGCGAGTGGACTCTTGGCCAGGAACTCCCGCATCGCTTCGCCCGTCGTCTCCAGGACGCTGTCGAGTTTTTCCCAGCCGTAGACTTCCTCGACTTTCGAGTACCTGTCGAAGTTGAAGTACAGAATGACGACCTCGCCCCTTTCCTGAACCGACTTGCGGATGCTGTCGATTGTCGCGGCGACGGTAGGCAGGCGCGTCAGCGAATCACGCAGGAGTTGGTGATAGTCCACGATCAGCGACTGGGGATGGAGGTCGCGCCGGCGTTGGCGTTGGGAGCGACGAGCTTGACGTTGCGTTCGACCGTCGCGGCAAGCTTCGATAGCTCAAATGGTTTTTCGACGAAGTCGTCGGCCCCGGTCTGCAGGGCCTGCCTCTTGTTCACCCAGTCGTCGAGCGCGGTGACCATCACTACCCGTACGTTGCGGCCGAGGGTCGGATGCTGCTTGATATCGCGGCAGACCTGCCAGCCGTCTCGTCCGGGCATCATGACGTCGAGCAGAACCAGCGCCGGCTTGACCTCCTCGAACGCCTTGAGGGCGTCGTCGCCGTTGTAGGCGACGGTTATGGGGAACCCGCGCGCCTCGAGGTAATCGCGGATGATGTGCGCGTTGTCCGGGTTGTCGTCGACCACCAGAATCGGTGGATGGGAGGTGTCTGCCATAAGCGATTGTCTGAAATGATGTTATGGCCTCAGGCCGCGCAATTCGCAAGCCACCGGTGGTTCCCGTTGTGATGCATGGTACGATTTCAGGAACAACTCTTGGCGCAGCTTGACAAACTTTGGCACCGCACACAGCCTAAGGATCGGTATTGCCTTCAGGAGTTTCTAGCGGTGCAAACCCGTTTTTTTCTATCGGTCGCCTTTCTCGTCACCGTACCGCTTCAGGGGCAGCAGCCCCGCACGAGCGAAGTCACGGAGCCAACGGTCGCCGGAGTAATCAGGGATGTCGGTGGACTTCCCATATCCGATGTCGAGGTCGGAATCGTTCGTGGAGAACGACTGCGACAGTTCGTCATCACTGGTCCCGACGGGAAGTTTCTTCTGACGGGCCTTCCCCGCGGTGTAGTTCCGTTGCGAATCCGTCGGGTCGGTTATGCAATGCAATTTCGCGACGTCGACGCACGCCTTCCTTCTTCGGCGACGCTTGACATAGTACTGAAGGCCGCTGCCAGCGAGCTGGAGGAAGTGACGATTGCGGGAACTGAACAAGTAAGGCTCCGCGAGTTCTACGAGCACAAGGAGCAGCGTGGAACGTTCGCGCGTTTCCTCGAGCAGAGTGAGATCCGCCGGCTAGGGCCGACGAACTCCAGCGATTTATTCCGCAGTGTTCCGGGTATCGTTATTAGCAGTGCGTCCACCGGCGCGGGTTACACAATACGCATTCGAGGCTGTCAGCCGATGGTTTGGGTGGATAGGCAGCGGGTTCCCGGTGCAGAGCTGGATGAAGTAATTAAGCCGGAAGATATAGACGCGATCGAGTTCTATCCTTCCTCCGCCGGGATACCGGCGCAATACTTGGAGCGCGGAAACCGGCTATGCGGTCTGATCCTTGTCTGGACCAAGACGCAATAGAACTAGAACTGACGACCCTTAAAAAAGAAGGCCCCCAGACTTCGGAGGCCGTCTTTTTTTGCCGAGCATCCGGTTCCTAGCGAACTCCGCAGCTCGTTCCGGGCCAGGTTGGCGCTAAGTCCGGCTTAGTATCCCAGTACATCCGGGTGGTGAAATCGTCCGCCCCCTGTCGAGCAATTGCCGCTTCCACGTTGGCCGAGTTCACCGCGTGGTCGGTAATCGAGTACAGGTATCGTCTGGGAACCGTGCCGATGATCGCGTCGGGGCCCGGCTTAATCGTCGCCGGCACGCAGGTGCGGCGCCATTCGGACCATCCCTCCACCCCGTCCGTGTAAAGTGCAATCCACTTTTGCAAGGCGATCTGCGTGAGCCCCGCAGTACCGCCTTGATACGCGATCGCCGGCTGTGCCAGGTACGCATCGATCGCAGCCTGGTCGGTTACGCCCCACTGTTCAAACGATGCGCGAATCCCCTGCTCATAATAGCCCGCCGCGCTACCGCTAATCCAGCCACGCTCTGCGGCCTCGGCGAGTGTGAATGAAACTTCCGCGTAAGTCATAATGAAGTCCGGAAAGGTCGCTCCCTTGAGAGCGGTGCAACCAACGCAGAAGTCGTCAGTGGAATAGAAGACTTCGCCCGGACGCGAAGTGACCTTCGCGAACGTAGCGGCGTCAGTCGCGCTCAAGCCGTTCTCCAAACCTGCGTATTGTGGCGGATTGCTCGGGCAGCCGCTTACCGGATTCACGAAGCACTGCGTCGGCTGCGCGTAGATGCCCACCCGAGGATCGCCGAACGGTATCATCTGATCAAGCAAACTCTTGGACAGACGGTGATCATCACGACCTTTATTATTCGCCGACCACGGATTGTCGTAGATGCCGTCTCCGGGCCAGTGGATCTCCGCGTTGCCGGCGTTGGACTGAATGAGTCCTCCGGGCGCGTTGATGGCCGCGGCCAGCTGCGCCCGCGCTGTCGTGGGATCGACATTGGCCAAGCGCATAGCGTGGCGTGCCCGTAACGAATTAGCGAACCGCTGCCACATCAGGGC
>JBKOVX010000369.1:0-3459 GCA_046724115.1 Gemmatimonadota bacterium
TCCACGGAGAGCATCGCGACAAGCAGCACGAGACGCGTTCGGCATCGAAATCGATGACTGCCACTCTCGTCGGCGCCGCAATGTACGCCGGTGCGCCGCTGACGCTGTCGACGCCTGTCTATCAGATGACGAATGGCGGCGTATTTCCCGCCAGCCTGGATCCGATGAAGCGGCAGATGACGCTCGAGCATTTGCTGTCGATGTCTTCCGGCTTCTACTGCGACGACTCCGATGATAAGGCGCCGGGTAATGAGAACACCATGTGGGACTCCGGCGCTCAGAACTTCTACCAATTCGCGCTCAACCTGCCGATGGCGTATCGACCCGGCGAGAAAGCCATCTATTGCAGCACCAACCCAAATCTCGCGCTCGGCGTTTTGCAGCAGGCGACTGGCGAGCCTGGGCTCTACGCCTTCGATCGGTTGGTCGCCGCTCCGCTAGGCATCCGCAATTATGGATTGGGAACGGATCCAGGCGGAAATGCGTACGGCGGTGGCGGCTGGCACTCTTTGCCGCGCGATTTCATGAAGGTCGGCCAGCTGATGCTCGACCAGGGGACATGGCACGGCCGGCGGATTCTGTCGAAAGAATTCGTCGCGCGCGCGTCATCGCCGCTCGTCAAGATCGGAACGCGAGACTACGGGCTTGGCTGGTGGATCTACGACCTTCCCTATGGGAATCGGACGCTGCACGCGTTCGCGGCGCTGGGAAATGGCGGTCAGAACGTGTTCGTCGTCCCGGATCTCGATCTGGTCATCGCGGTTTACGCCAGCAACTACGGGGACAGGGTTCTGTTCGAGATCCAGAATGATTTGGTGCCGAAGCAGATTCTGCCGGCGGTGAGGTGAGGCGGGGCGAGGGGCGAGGGGCGAGGGGCGAGGGGATTGCCCTACCGCGGTTCGGATGACAGTCGGCGCCTTCGGGGATAAGATTTTCCGTTAGCCCTCGTCCCTCGCACCTCGTCCCTCGCCCCTCTTCAATGCGACAATGTCTGATCGCGCTTGGCATTGCGGCGGCGATCGCGGTGCGCGGTGCGGCGCAGGAAGCGCGCGTATTCGATGGGGCGCCGGCGGCGAGTTGGATCGGCCCCCCAGGAGTGTCGGCCGATAGTTTCATAGTATTCCATGCGCGACGAGCGTTTGATCTGCGCGCGGTGCCGGCGCGATTCGTGGTGCATGTGTCGGCGGACAATCGATACCGACTTTACGTCAACGGCGTGAAGGTGTCGTCCGGTCCGCAGAGATCGGACGTCACTCACTGGCGCTACGAGACGGTTGATCTCGCGCCACGTTTGCGCGTTGGGCGCAATGTGATCGCTGCACTCGTCTGGAACTGGGGCGCGGCGCGTCCGGTGGCACAGCACAGTTACCGCGCGGGGTTTCTGCTTCAGGGTAATGGTGCTTTCGAAGCGGCGCTCGTTAATACCGGGAGCGAGTGGAAGGTGCTACGCGATCCAGCGTACGCGCCCATCGTCTTCACCAGCGCGTCGATGGGAAACTATTACGCCGCGCCGCCGGGTGATTCGATCGATGGGTCGCGCTATCCTTGGGGGTGGGAGCGCGCGGATTACGTCGACACGGCATGGAGCACTGCTGAAATCGTGGGACGCGTGAGGCGGGCGGCGATGCCGCCGGGCGACTATGGAGAAGTGTCAGGGTGGCAGCTCGAGGCGCGGTCAATTCCACCGATGGAGGAGAGAGAGCAACCCCTCGCCGCTATTCGCCGAGCGACCGGTGTGCAGACCGACGGCGCATTTATTCGTGCACGTGGTGATCTCATCGTCCCCGCGCGGACCACGGCGGCGATTCTGCTCGATCAGTCACACACCACCAATGCGTATCCGATACTGGAGACGAGCGGTGGCGCCGGCAGCACGATCCGTCTCACCTACGCCGAGGCGCTGGTCGACTCCGCGGGACGGAAAGGAAATCGCAATGACGTCGAGGGCCGGACCGTGCGCGGTGTCCACGACGTCTTCCTTCTCGACGGCGGCGCGCATCGTCGTTTCACCACGTTGTACTGGCGCTCGTTCCGCTACATCCAAATGGATGTCACGACGGCAGATCAGCCACTCCGCGTCCACGATCTGCACGCAATCTTCACCGCCTACCCGTTCGTCGAGCGCGGCCACTTCGAGAGCGATCTTCCGTGGCTCGCCGACATGTGGCGAATGAACTGGAACGGTGCGCGCATCGGCGCGTTCGAGACGTACATGGACACCCCGTACTGGGAGCAGCTGCAGTACGTCGGTGACACGCGCATCCAGGGACTCATCTCGCTTTACGTCGCCGGCGACGATCGACTCGTGCGCCAGGCCATCGAGCATTTCGATCTGTCGCGCATTCCCGAAGGTCTCACGACGAGCCGCTATCCGTCTTCGCTGACGCAGATCATCCCTCCCTTCTCCCTGATCTACGTCGCAATGGTGCACGACTATTTCATGCACCGGGACGACGCGGCGTTCGTGCGCGAGCGACTCGCCGGCGTGCGCGGCATTCTCGACTGGTATGGTCGACACGTCGACGCGACCGGCATGCTTGGTCCGATGCCATACTGGAACTACGTCGACTGGACGCCGCGTTGGGATCGTGGCGTTCCGCCGGGCGCCGACGATGGACACTCGACGGCAATCTCACTGCTGTACGTTTATGCGTTACAGCGCGCGGCGGAGCTCGAGGAGGGAAGCGGGACGCGGGAAGCGGGAAGCGCGTATCGTGCGCGCGCCGAAGCAGTACGTGCCGCCGTACGCAGGCGCGCCTGGGACGCAGCGCGGGGATTGTTTCGCGACGCGCCTGACGCAAATGCGTACAGTCAGCAGACCAACGCGCTCGCCGTGCTTACAGATGCGGTACCAGTAGCGTCGCAACGTGGCGTGATGGAGCGCGTCATCTCCGACACGACGCTGACGTCTGCGTCTTACTACTTCGACTTCTACGTTCTCGAGGCGCTCGCCAAGGCGGGACTCGGCGACCGCTACATCGAACGCCTCGCGCCGTGGCAGGCGATGCTGAAGCTCGGCCTCACGTCAGCACCGGAGAATCCGGAGCCGACCCGCTCCGACACCCACGCCTGGGCCGCGCATCCAAACTACGGCCTGCTCGCTACGGTACTCGGCGTGCGTCCAGCGAGTCCCGGCTTTCGCACCGTGCGCATCGCACCTGCGCTCGGCCCTCTTCAGCACGCCGAGGGAAGAGTGCCACATCCCTTTGGTGACATCGAAGTAAAATTGCTCCGCGATGGTCAGCGTGGATTGCGCGCGGACATCACTCTTCCTCGCGGACTATCAGGTGAACTGATTTGGCTGGGCCGACGACGACCATTGCACGAAGGTCGTCAGGTTATTCGGTTTGAGGATTGAGGGAATCGGGAGGCGGGAGGCGGACAGTCCCTCGCCCCTCGTCCCTCGCCCCTCGTCCCTCGCCCCTCGTCCCTCAGTGTGATACTTTGGCGCCACTACAC
>JBKOVX010000440.1:0-8487 GCA_046724115.1 Gemmatimonadota bacterium
CGAGATGACTGGTTGCGTCTCGTGGGCTCGGAGATGTGTATAAGAGACAGCCGCACGCCCTTGCTCACTCGGGTCTGGCACAAGGACGCGATAAAGGCGTTCAGTCTCATCAAGCAGGCTTTCGATCCGCGGAACATCCTCAACCCGGGCGTGAAGGTTCCGCTAAAGGACCAGAAAGCGATTACTGACATCAAGTACGACCCATCCCTGCCGGCATTGCCGGAGAAAGCGAGGACCGCGCTCGACGACCTGGTGAAAGCACGCGCATACGATCGTTTCCGGCTGTCGCTGATCAGCGACCCTTCTTAGTTTTCGGCCGCACGGAGCGCTGAAAAGAAAGAGCTTGCAGCCCCAGGCCGTTCCGCCCATAGCTCCCAGCCGGTAGTCTTCAGTTTTTTCTTAACGAGTATCCACTTTGCTCTACACCGACCCAGTAATAACTCTCCTCGCCCGTCCCGTTTTCCTCGAACCCGATCACCTGAAGGTCCATTGGCTCGGCGAGAGCACCGATGGCGAGCGACTCGCCGAATTTGCCGGCCGGCTCTGTTACATGAGTCAGAAAAATCCGGCGAACCGGGCGACTCGCGACTATCTGGAGAACATCAAGAAGCAGGGACACGGCAGTGTGCTCGAGCACGCCAACTACTCGTTACTGCTGGAAGGCGTCAGTCGATCGCTGACCCACGAGCTGGTTCGGCATCGCGCCGGATTCGCTTACAGCCAGCTAAGCCAGAGATACGTCGACGAGTCGGAAGCGAACTTCGTGGTGCCGCCGGCGATCGTCGGAGACGAAAAGCTCGAGCAGGAATGGAGAGCCCAGATCGAAGAAGCCCAGAAAAGCTATGTGCGGCTGGTCGAGCACCTGATGGAGAGATATGGCTGGGTCGGTGACAAAGTCCATCGGCGGAAAATGGCTCGCGAGGCGGCGAGAGGAGTGCTGCCTAACTCCACCGAGACTAAAATCGTCGTCACCGCCAACGCCAGAGCGTGGCGGACGATGCTGGAGCTTCGATCGAGCGAAGGAGCCGAGTTGGAGATCCGACGCTGCGCGGTGGCGATGCTCAAGCTTCTGCAGAAAGAGTCGCCGGCTTTCTTCTCAGACTTCGAGATCTATCAGGCAGAGGATCGTCGCGAGGCGGCGAGGATCGTTTACCACAAGGTCTGACCCAAAAACTTTTCCGCGAAGCTCCGAAAATTTTTTTTTCGGCAGAAATTTTTTTTTCAGAACCGCGGAATAATTATTGCGCCACATCGTCGACGTTTATATACTCGGTCCGATGAATCGAGCGCAAAATTTTTTGTAGGGCATTGATGACTCTCATCGGTCTCGCCTACAACCAAAAGCCCGAGCCGTCAGAGCTCGCCAGCCCGGTGGGAGAGGGCGACCGTCAGGAAGACGGGGAGCTTGCGCGTCCCGATGAAGAACCTCCCAGTAGAATTTTCAGTCTCTCCATCGACCGGCTGATCGCCCGCGACGAATTCGCCGAGTGGGATACTCCGGCAACGATCGCGGCAGTCGAATCCGCTCTCACCCGACTCGGAAAAGTGGTCCGGCTCGAAGCGACCGAAGATTTTCCGGAGCGTCTCCGCCAGACTCGACCCGACATCGTCTTCAACATCGCCGAAGGATTCCGCGGCGTGAACCGCGAGGCCCACGTCCCGGCGATCTGCGAATTCTTCGGAATTCCCTATTCCGGCAGCGACCCCTTCACGCTGACCCTTTGCCTGGACAAGGCAAAGACGAAGGAGACGCTCGCCTTCCACGGGATCCCGACGCCGCACTTCGCCGTCGTCGAGAAGCTCGCGGACATCGAGCCGCGGACGGCGAACCTGAAGCTTCCTCTGTTTGTGAAGCCCCTTCACGAAGGGTCATCGAAGGGAATCACCGACAACAACCTTTGCTGGGATCGGAAGCAGCTGCGCTCGCAAACCGATTTCCTGCTCCGGAACTATGACCAGCCCGTGCTGGTCGAGGAATATCTGCCGGGCAAGGAGTTCACCTGCGCCGTCCTCGGCAATGGAGACGGGGCCACCGTTCTGCCCATCGTCGGAATGAATTTCGAGTCGCTGCCGAAGGGCGCGCTCCCGATCTACAGCTTCGATGCGAAGTTCGTGTGGGATCGACCTGAGAGGCCGCTGGATATTTTCCAGTGCCCCGCTCGTATCACGAAAGAGCACCAGGCGTCTATCGAGCGCGTTACGCTGGATGCGTTCCGCGTTCTCGGCTGCAGAGACTGGGCGAGGATCGACGTTCGTCTCGACGCCGCCGGTCGCCCGAACGTGCTCGAGGTAAATCCGCTGCCGGGGATTCTTCCCGATCCCGCGGACAATTCGTGTCTGCCTAAGGCCGCGCGCGCGGCCGGGATCGGTTATGACGAGCTCATTCAAGGCTGCTTGAAATACGCAGCGGCACGACAGGGAGTCGATCTCGACTCCGCCAGCAAGACAGCACCCGGCGAGCGAGCGCTCGTCGCCGGCGGGCTGGCGTGACACCCACAAGACAGAGGAGGGGGAGCACGCGATGAAGATTGCTTTGTTGTTCGACGGTCTATCCGCACTTGGCAAGGCGCCCGAGGTGCAGCTGCTGGATTCCATCGAAGCGGTGGAGAGCGCGCTCCTCGATTGGGCCACCGAGGTCGTTCGCGTTCCCGTGACCAACGATGGCCGCTGGGTCGAGCGGGTCAGAAAAGGGAAGTTCGACTTGATCTTCAATCTGGTCGAAGGCATCGACGGCGAAGCCGTCTACGAGCCGATGGTCATCTCGGTCCTCGAGCTTCTTGGCCTTCCGTTCACCGGCAGCTCGAGCTGGACGACGGGACTCACACTCAGAAAGAACGTCGTCAACGGCGTCCTCGATCGAGCAGGATTGCCGGTCCCGCGCTGGACCCACGTCCGACGTGGCGAAGAAGTCACCAGTGTCGGTTTTCCGGCGATCTGCAAGCCGGTTGCGGAAGACGCTTCAGTGGGAATCGAGCAGCGCTCGGTCGTGAGAAGCATGCGGGCGCTCAACGCCAGAGTTCGGGCGATGTTCGATGGCTGGGACGAGGTGCTCATCCAGCGCTTCATCGACGGCCGCGAGGTCAACGTCGGGATTCTCGGCGACGAGATCCTTCCGATTGCCGAGATCGACTTCGGTCAGATGCCGCAGGGGATGTGGCACATCGTGTCGTATCGGTCGAAGTGGGAGACGGGAAGTGACGAAGACCTCGGCGCGAAGCCGAACTGTCCCGCGGATCTGTCGGAGGATCTCGCCAACGAGATCACCTCCATCGCCCGCACCGCCTGGAGTGTGGTTGGCGGCGAGGGATACGGCCGCTGCGATTTCCGCATCGACCACTCAGGTCGGCCATGGCTCCTCGAAGTAAACGCCAACCCAGATATCTCGCCGACGGCGGGCCTCGCTCGCATGGCGGGCGTCGCTACGCTGAGCTTCTCGGATCTCATTCGCAAGATTTGCGATCAGGCGATCGCCAAGCGCGGCGACAACTACCAGGAGCGTTGGGTCAAAACGCTTCGGCTCTCAGGACTCGGTTGATAGCTGTAATGGTTCGCGAAGGTTTGCAGGAATCCGGCATCGAGTCGTTCGTCGCCGGAGTATCGCCCCGACCCGAGGAGCTTCGGGTCATCTACAACGCCCCTCACGGGGCCGGAGTGGTGCACGCATGAGCGATTGGCAGCAAATCATCAAGGATCAGAGCATCGCGACCCTCGAGAAGCTGGCCGACAAGTTCGGGCACGACGTCATCGACGTCGAGGCGCTGAAGCCGGCTTTCGACAACTTCCAGATGCGCATCACGCCAGCGGCGCTGGAGCAGATCAAGGAAGTCGGCGATCCGATGTGGAATCAGTACATACCGACCGTCGAAGAGCTCCACGTCGTCGACGGCGTTATCGATTCGCTCGATGAGGACGGCGACTCGCCGGTGCCGAACATCACGCATCGCTATCCGGACCGCGCACTATTTCTGGTGAGTCCGGTCTGTGCGACGTACTGCCGCTTCTGCACCCGCCGCCGGAAAGTCGGCGATCCCGAGAAGATCCCGCTCAACCAGTACGAGTCGGCATTCCAGTACTTGCGCGAGCACACCGAGATCCGCGACGTCATCATGAGCGGTGGTGATCCGATGATGCTCAGCGACCGGCGTCTGGAATACCTCTTCCAGCAGCTGCGCGCGATTCCGCACATCGAGATCATCCGCATCGGTAGCCGGATCACTTCGCACCTTCCCGAGCGGATTACGCCGGAATTCTGCGAGATGGTACAGAAGTACCACCCGATCTTCATGAACACGCACTTCAATCACCCGAGCGAGCTGACCCCCGCGGCCGTGGCGGCGCTCGATCGCCTGTCCAAGGCAGGCGTCTCGCTCGGCTGCCAGACGGTGCTGCTCAAGGGCGTCAATGACGACCCGAAAGTGATGATGAAGTTGATGCACGAGCTTCTGAAGGCTCGGGTGCGGCCGTACTATATATTCATGGCCGACCAGGTCGCTGGCGGCGAGCACTTCCGCACCACGGTGCAGAAGGGGCTCGAGATCATCCAGGCATTGCGCGGCTGGACGTCCGGCCTGGCAGTGCCGCAGTTCGTAATCGACTCACCTGGTGGCGGCGGCAAGGTCCCGTTGCTGCCGGAGTATGTCGAGTCGATCACGGACGATGAAGTAGTGTTCCGGAACTACGAGGGCAAGCGGTACACCTACAAGCAGCCGCGACAGACTCCAGCGGCGCCGGCTGAGATCGAACGGGCGGCGGAAGTCGGAATCGTACCAATCAGCCGGAAGAAGACCGCGACGCCGCGTCGCACCAAACGCCGGCGCGCGGCGGGCGAATAGGCCCACCCGGAAGAAAGGCCGACTCGCGGGCTGAGGCGGCCTTTCTTTTTTTGCCGCGTTTCTGATACCTTCGCCGGCCAGTCGGGCGAGGGCATCCTCTTCGGGAGCTCTCGCCTTCAGCTTCGCCTGTCGGCTCGCTGAACCGCGCCGCCTTGCGGCGGCACTGGCTGCGGCCGCTCCCTCAGAGGACGCCCTCGCCCTCCTTCCCACTGAGTCCGTTACTGCAGCGGCGCGGAGCGCCGCGAATGGTGCGCAGTCTATCCCCACGCGCGGAAGCGCGCCGAACTTCGCTCGGCTTTCTCGTGTCCAAGTTGCCCCGTGGCGATCGCGCGCACGCACTAAAGGCGCGGTGCGGGTATTGATCTCGTGGGGAGGCGCGGGGTGTCCTCAGAGGAAGCGGCCGCAGCCAGCACCGCTGCAAGCGGTGCGGTTCAGCGAGCCGACAGGCGAAGCTGAAGGCGAGAGCTTCCGACGAGGACACCCCGCGCCGACCCGCACGATGCACTAAAGGAAACGCACCGCGAGCTAGGGCAAAAAGCTTGTCGATTTCCGCGTTGGCTCGGATAGAAGAGCAGTGTTGAGCGCTTCGAGCTCGGACTGAATCTCCGCGCCCTCGCTATCATCCCGAATCCGAGCCAGATCCGGAGAGAAGATCGCGCGCGCGACCGAGATGGCATCGTGGGAGCCGGCGACAGCGACTACATCTCCGGAGTAAATCACTTCGCGGCCGAGTGGAGTGGGGATCTGCTGATCCCCGCGCTTGATCGCCAGAACAGTGGCGCCCGTTGCGCCGCGAAGATTGAGCTGTGCCAGGCTGCGGCCAACGGCAATGCTCTGCGGCACCACTCGAATCGCCACCGGCTCGCCGAGCCCCGGCAGGACCGCGTTCACATCCTCGAGCAGCTTCATGTCATCCGAGGCGCCATCGGTCGATGCCATCTGGTGCGCCAATGCTGACGCGATGATCTGCGCACCCGCTCGCGCGTGCCCCTGAAGATTCGCCGCGTTCCGCCACAGCGCGACGAGCAGAACGATGGTGAGAATTCCGAGAACGAACGCACCCTGGTGCGGCGGGAGAAAAGGCTGCGTGATGGCGACGACGGGGATACCCACCGCCAGCACGACCGCAATCTGAACCAGGATCACCAGCGCGCGCCGCGGAGCATCGGCGGGATCGACCCTTCCCTGCTTTGCCTCCGCAAAAGCGCGCGTTGCGAGGTGATTGCCGAGCGCCTTGGCACTCGTGATCAGACCGTAGATGAGCGGCACCGCGATCAGTCCGCTTACGAGAACGATCACGAACCGGACACGGTCCGGCGCCATTCCCAGCATTTTGCCGAGGACGACGCTCAGTCGATCGATTTCGACGTCGACTCCAATCACCAACACAGTGATCAAAGCCGCGTCGAGCAGGATGAATCGAATCAGTCGGTTGGTGCGCGACCTCTCGGTCGACGCCCGCGGCGCGCTCCGAACCCGCTCGATCCAGGACGCGTAGAGGGCGGCAACTGTCTGGATCGGCTCAGGAAGCCAGTGATCGATCGACGCAGCAGCGGGATTGGAGAGCTTGATCAGCAGCGGCGTCGTCAACGTCGTTATGGCTGACACAGCGATGGCAACCGGATACATCCAGCCACCGATCACGCCGGACGCGACGCCGACGCTGGCGATGATGAACGAGAACTCGCCGATTTGCGCCAGGCTCATGCCGGCCTTCATTGCCGTCCGCCGTCCGTGACCGGCGAGAAAGGCGCCGATCGTCACCGCCAGCACCTTGCCGAAAATCACCGCCAGTGTCAGCGCGAGAATGGCTCGCCAGTGCTGCGTCAGAGCCGCGGGATCGATCATCATGCCAACCGAGACGAAGAAGATCGCGGCGAACATGTCGCGCACTGGTCGCACCAGTCTCTCGATTTCGGCTTCATGCCCGGACTCGGCGATCAGCGAGCCGGCGATGAAGGCGCCAAGCGCGACAGAGTATCCGAACGAGAGCGCGAGCAGCGCGGCCGCGAAGCAGATCCCGATGCTTGCCACGAGTGTCGTCTCGGGTCTGCCAAGTTTTTGCACCGCTCGGATCGCTCGAGGAACCGTCAGAATGCCAAACCCAATGAGCGGGGCGAGGAACATCACCAGCCTTACGGCAGTCATCCCCAGATCGCCTGCCGTGACCGAGCCGGATCCGGCGATGGTCGTGAGGACCGTCAGCAGGAAGATCGCAATCAGGTCCTCGATGATGAGGATTCCGAAAACGAGCTCGGTGACGCGGCCTTTTACCTTCTGCTCCTCGAACGCTTTGACGATGATCGTCGTGCTCGAGATGCCGATGATCGCCCCAGCGAAGATGCTCTCGATTCGGGTGAAGCCCAGCACTTGTCCGACGAGATATCCGACGGACACCATCACGGTGCACTCGAACAGCGCGACCGCTCCGGCCCTCTGACTCACCTGCACCAGTTTTCTTATGCTGAACTCGAGACCGAGAGAGAACATCAGCAGGATGACTCCCAGCTCGGAGAGTGCGCGGATCGTCTGCGGATCCGCCACCAGCGGAATGGCGATGTACGGTCCGACGATCATGCCGGCAAGGAGGTAGCCGAATACGACCGGCTGCCGCAGTCGCTGGAAGACGACCGTCGCTACGGCCGCCACGCAGAGCACGACCGCGAGATCCTGGAGGAATGAGTGCGAGTCCACTATTCGTATGCCGGTTTCATGTCGGAAATTCGTGCGAACACGGTCGTGCGGGAACTACTATTGAAGAAAGATTCTGACGAATCACGGTGCTGCTTAA
The DNA here is from genome assembly GCA_046724115.1 of Gemmatimonadota bacterium. Taxonomy (GTDB): domain Bacteria; phylum Gemmatimonadota; class Gemmatimonadetes; order Gemmatimonadales; family Gemmatimonadaceae; genus UBA4720. Next base: position 7,624 of record JBKOVX010000440.1, read on the forward strand.
CTGAGGATTTATGCCGAGATATTCCGCATTTGCAATGGCGATTTGTTTTCTGCCGGCGGGCCTAGCACACTCTCAGAACGCCCCGGCAGCCGACGAGTGGAGCGCAGTGACAACTGCGATCGGTCGCGCCGGCGCGCTCCAGCCCGACGGCGCAATGAAGTACAGCTTTCCTCGCAGCGATCTCGCTGTGTCCCTCGACGGTTTGCGACTGAAACCTGCGCTCGCACTCGGCTCGTGGGTGGCGTTCAAGCGCATCAGCAACGGGAATGCGCTGGCGATGGGTGATCTCGTGGTCTCCGAAGCGGAAGTATCGCCCGTAATCAGCGCCCTGCTACAAGGAGATGTTTCACAGACGGCGGTGCACAACCACCTGCTCCGCGAATCTCCACGAGTCGCTTACGTGCACATCATGGCGCGCGGCGACGCAGGAAAAATCGCGGCTGCGATTCGGGCTGCCTTGAATCTCACTGCCACCCCCGCGGCTTCACCGGCACCGGCGACTGCTCCACCACTGGACATCGACACGGCAATGATTCACCGCACTTTGGGATACGCCGGAAAAGTGAACGGCGGCGTGTATCAGGTGAGCGTTCCGCGTCGTGAATCGATTCGGATGGACGGTGAGGTCATCCCGCCATCGATGGGCGTGTCGACTGCCATCAATTTTCAACCAACTGGCAGTGGTCGGGCGGCAATCACCGGCGATTTTGTAATGCAGGCAAGCGAGGTGAGCAGAGTCATACCGGTGCTGCGCGGTGGCAGGATCGGGATAACAGCCCTCCATTCACACATGATCGGTGAAGATCCTCACCTCTACTTCATGCACTTCTGGGCCAACGACGACGCTGGCTCACTGGCCACGAC
>JBKOVX010000371.1:0-4574 GCA_046724115.1 Gemmatimonadota bacterium
ATCGCCGAGGTGAATGCGCCGCTGCAGCAGCTCACGGGCGCGAAGCGTCGTGGTATGGCGGTCAAGACCTGACCGTTCGCTGACACCACAATGAAGAGAGCGATCCTAATCGCGGCGACTGCGGCGAGTGGTTTTCTGCCGTATGAGGGACGAGGGACGAGGGGCGAGGGGCGAGGGACTGCGATTTCAGGACAGGTAGCGCAGGATACCATGCGCGTGCTCTGGATTGCGGCGCATCCCGATGACGAAGACACCAACCTGATTGCATGGCTGGCGCGCGGACGAAACGTGAACACGGCGTACATGTCGCTCACGCGCGGCGACGGCGGGCAGAATCTGATCGGAAACGAGCTGGGAGAAGCGCTCGGCGTAATCCGCACCGAGGAGCTATTGGCGGCGCGTCGGATCGACGGTGCGCATCAGTACTTCGGCCGGGAGTACGATTTCGGATTCTCGAAAACGGCCGATGAGACGCGGCAGCACTGGCCGCAGGACTCGGTGTTGAATGACGTGATGATGGTGATGCGGGCGTTCAGGCCGCACATCGTGATCACGACTTTTTCGGGGACGCCCCGTGACGGTCACGGGCACCATCAGATCTCGGCGATCGTTGCCCGCGATGCGTACAACCTGGCTGCGGATACGGTGCGGTTTCCGGTGTCGAAGTTCGGCAAGCCGTGGACGCCGCTCAAGCTCTATCGGCTGGCGCGATTCTCCCCGCAGGATCGGACGCTCGCCATCAACGTCGGCGAGTACAATCCATATCTCGGACTATCGTATCAGGAGATTGCCGCCGACAGCCGGTCACAGCACAAATCGCAGGGTCAGGGGACGGTTCGGCAGAAGGGCGTGGTGTGGGATTATCTGATGCGCGAGGATTCGCGTGTGCCGGCCCCACCGGCGAAGGAGGAGAGGTCCATCTTCGCTGGACTCGATACGACGAAGCTGCTGGTGCGGGACGGGAGATTTACGCCGCCATCGGTCCCGACGGTAGAAATGGAGGCAATCGCCGACCGACCCGTACTGGCCGTTGGAAGCATGGCGCAGGTTACACTGACCGTCTACAATCGCGGCCGGGAGCCGATCGGCTTCCAGAAGGACCTGGATGACGTTGTCAACCGACGGACCATCCTCCCTGATTCGAGCTATCGCTGGACGGAAGGATATGTCGGGAATGAGATCACGCAGCCATGGTGGCTGGCGCAGCCACGCAACGGCGATCTGTTCAACGCAAGAATTGACGGCTTTTCGGAAGACGAGCGCGCCAAGAAAGATTGGGAGAAGGCGAAGATCACTGCTGGCAGTCGCAGCTTCACTTTGGCGGCGCCAATCGTATACCACTACGTCGATCGCGTCCGCGGTGATGTCCAGCGCCCGCTGATCGTAGCCCCCGGAATCTCGATCGCACTCGATCAGTCAGTGGCGATGGCCAGGGCGAACGCACCGTTCAACCAGCTTATAAAGACCACTCTGCGTTCGGCGTATACTGACTCGACGCCGGTGGTGGTGACGCTGTCGCTGCCACGCGGACTGACTGCCGACGCGCTGTCGCGCACAACAGTCATAAGCCCTGGCGGCACGCGTACTCTCGCCTTCAGGGTGCGCGGGAGCGTGCCAAGAGGAACACATCAGATTTCGGTAACTGCAACTGCGAAGGGGTCGACTTTCCGCAGCGGGTACATCCCGATCGAATATCCGCACATCAACCCGCAGCGGATCTATCGCGCGTCCAACCTCGACATCACGGTCGCCGACATCGCCATGCCACCGAGGTTAAACGTGGCCTACGTTCCGGGAGTAGGCGACAACGTCGCGCCGATTCTGGCGGAGCTCGGCGTTCCGCTCACGATCGTCGATCCCGACGACATTCCGCAGACGGATCTGAGCCGATTCACCACGATCGTTGTCGGACCGCGCGCGTACCAGGCGAGTCAGACGCTGATCGACAACAACGAGTATCTCCTCTCGTACGTGCGGAACGGTGGTCGGCTGGTCGTGCAGTACGGACAGGGCGAGATGCAGCGGCCGGGAATCATGCCGTATCCGATCACGCTCGGGCAGCCTGCCGCCCGCGTCACCGACGAGAACGCGCCGGTGACGTTCACCGACCCCGCTTCACCGCTGCTCAATTCGCCGAACAAGATCACGCAGGCCGATTTTACCGGCTGGGTGCAGGAGAGATCGACGTACATGCCGTCGACGTTCGACTCACATTATCGTACGATGCTGTCGATGAACGATCCGGGCGAGCAGCCGAATCGCGCAGCAATTCTGGCCGCGCCGTACGGTCGTGGCACCTACATTTACGTGCCGCTCGCTCTCTTCCGTCAGCTCCCCGCCGGCGTGCCTGGTGGCGCTCGCATTTTCGCCAACCTGCTGGGCGGCAACACGATCAAATGAGGTTTCGCCGGGCGGCGGCCTTCCTTGCTCTCACCGCGATCGGGGCGTGCAGCTCGGACAATCGCACAGTACTGATCGTTTATTCACCGCACGGGAAAGAGCTACTCGAGTACTTCGAGAAGGGATTCGAGAAGGCGCACCCCGACATCGACGTGCAGTGGGTGGACATGGGCTCTCAGGAAGTTCTCGAGCGAGCGCGCGCCGAAAAGCCGAACCCGCAGGCAGATGTCTGGTTCGGGGCACCGGCGGAAGCGTTTGATCGGGCAACGAAGGAGCAACTGCTCCAGCCATATAAACCGACCTGGGCGAACGCCGTCGATCCGGACGCGCACGAAATCCGCGACAATTGGTACGGCACCTATTTGACGCCAGAGGTCATCGGATACAATCGCGACGCGGTGAAGGAGGCCGACGCCCCGAAGGATTGGGACGACCTCATCGATCCAAAGTGGAAAGGGAAGATCGTGATTCGCGACCCGATTGCATCGGGCACGATGCGGGCGATCTTTGGAGCGATCATGGCGCGCTCGATCGCGCAGACTGGCAAACCCGACGCTGGGTACGAGTGGCTGCGGAAACTCGATGCGAACACCAGAGAGTACACTCTCAATCCCACCATCCTGTACCAGAAGCTTGGGAGGCAGGAAGGGGTGATCAGCTTGTGGGACATGCCGGACTTCGCCACGCTCGAGCAGCGCACGAAGATTCCCATCGCTTATGTCATTCCCACGAGCGGGACTCCGCTGCTGGTCGACGGGATCGCAATCGTCCGCGGAACGAAGCATCCTAAGGAAGCGCAGGAGTACTACGAGTACGTCACGACCCCCGAAGCAATGATCGCAGCTGCCGATTCCTTTCTCCGCATTCCGGCGCGGAAGGACATTCCGTTGTCGAAGCTTCCCGCATGGATCCGCGATGCGATGGCGAAGATCAAGCCGATGCCCGTCGATCGCGAAGTGATGGCCGCGCATCTCGACGAGTGGATGAAGTACTGGGACGCGAACATCAGGAACCGCGGGCAGAAGCAGTGACCGCCGCGCCGCAGGCGCGATCAGAAGGGGAAAGCGGCGGGGAGCGCGGGATTCTCGCGCTGAACGGAATCACTCGCCGCTTCGGCGAGTTCACGGCCGTCGACAATGTCTCGCTAGAGGTTGCGCCTGGAGAGCTGCTGGCACTCGTCGGCGCGTCCGGATCGGGCAAGACAACGACGCTGCGCATCGCCGCCGGTTACGAGATCCCGGACTCGGGAACCGTCACGCTTGGCGGGAGGGACATCACCAGAGTCCCGCCGGAGCGGCGTGGATTCGGAATGGTGTTCCAGCACTACGCGTTGTTTCCGCACATGCCGGTCGAGGAGAACGTCGCCTTCGGGCTGGAGGCGCGCGGCGTCAACAAGGTCGACCGGCTGATCAAAGCTCGTGCTGCGCTGGCGAATGTGGGCCTGGAGGGCGCGGGACCGAGGCCGATCCAATCATTGTCCGGCGGCGAGCAGCAACGCGTGGCGCTGGCGCGCGCACTCGTGATCGAACCGCAGGCGCTGTTGCTGGACGAACCCCTATCCAATCTCGATCCGACGCTGCGCCAGTCGACACGGGACGATCTGCGCGCAATGCTGCGACGAGTGGGAGTACCGGCGTTGTTCGTGACCCACGATCAGGAGGATGCGTTCGCGATCGCGGATCGGATAGCGCTCCTGAAAAGAGGGAAGCTGCTGCAGTCGGGGACGCCCGAGGAGCTTTACTACGCTCCCGTCTCGCGCGAGGTGGCGGCATTCATCGGGCGAGGCAGCATCGTCCCCGCCGAGGATAAAGGCACCACGGCCAAAGTGACGATCGGTGGAGTCGCGCGCGAATTGGCTGTGACGCGACCGAAAGGAGCGGACTCTCGATTCGAGCGCGCGTCCGTAGTGATGCGACCCGATGCTCTGGAGGTCTCACGCGGCGCTGGCGTGTTCGCGTGGCGCGGCCGAGTGATCAATCGCCGGTTCGCGGGCGGGATGGTGGTTTACCGGGTTGAGCTGGCGGACGGGGTGACAGTCGAGATCGAATCGAACACTGCCGATGCGCATGAGGACAACGTCGTATCGGTGTCTCCGCTCAAGGGACCATTTCCGCTGGTGCCGGGATGACGACGTCACAGCAACGACAAAGCTGGCTGATCGCTTTCCCGGTGAT
>JBKOVX010000108.1:0-2828 GCA_046724115.1 Gemmatimonadota bacterium
GTCGATGGCGTGGCCGGCAGTTGATGGATCGTCTGTGCTGGCAACCCGGCGACAACGGTGATCGCAAGTGTTAGAGCGAACGCAAATCTGGAGCGCATAATGGGATCCTCACTTTGTGCGGACTTGCATGACAGCCCCGAACGTCCGCACGTTCAAGGACGGCAATAATACCAGTAAGACCCCTATCCTGGCATAGGAGGGCACATGAGAAAGACCGTTGCGCTTCTCACGTTGGTCGTCGGCGTCTCTCATCCACTGGGCGGCCAAAATCTCGAGGGCGTCTGGAAACCAGTGGAAATCGTCGTCGACAGTGGGCCTGATCGCGGCCGTCACACCGCCGATGTACAGCCTGGTCTGCTGATCTTCACCAGGAATCATTACTCGATGAACTTCGTCCAGGGATTCAAGGCGCGTCCAGTACCGGGCGACAGCGCCACCGCCGAGCAGGTGGCGCTTCTTTTCGTCCCCTTCACCGCGAATGCTGGAACCTACAAGAGATCGAACACGACGATCATCGTGTCACCATCCGTTGCCAAGCATCCAGCGGTGATGGCAGGCAATCCTATTACTGTGGCTTACAGGTTAAAGCGCGACACGCTGTGGACCAACTCGAACGTACCGGGTGTCGACAATTCGACGATCAAATGGGTTCGCGTGGAGCGACGCTAAGAGGGGGTCACAATGAGAGACTGTTCGATCCAGCTCACCAATCATCCCGGCGACCTCGGCCGAGTCGCGCAGGCGCTCGGACGGCGCGGCGTCAACATCAAAGCGCTGGCGGCGATTTCTGTCGGTGGAACGGCGGTGGCGCGCATACTTCCCGATGACATCGTCGTCGCACGCAGCGCGTTCGAGGCGGCCAACATTCGATTCACAGAGAGCGAGGTGCACTTGGTGACACTCGAGAACAAGCCGGGGGTACTCGCCAGCGTCACCAACCGGCTCGGCGACGAAGGCATCAACCTCGAGGCGCTTTATGTGACCGGCCTCGCTGACGATCTCGTGGAGCTCGCCATCGCCAGCGACAATCCAAAGAAGGCGAAGAAGATTCTTGACGAGTTCTGAAGAATAGGCGGGCGCACGTTTGACGTTCGGACGCTCGATTCTGCTGGCCGCGGCGCGAAGCCAGGGGCTAAACGACTTCGCGCTGCGCAGCTCATTCGTAAAACGCGCGACGCGGAAGTTCATGCCCGGCGAGCGCCCCGAGGATGCACTCGCGGCAGGCGCCCCCATCGCCGCTACTGGTCGCGGGATTCTATACACCCAGCTCGGCGAAGCGATTACCAACGCCCAGGCAGCGGTCGCGGTGCGCGATCACTACCTCTGGTTCTTCGATCAGATTCGAGAGCGGCGACTCCCGGCGCACGTCAGCGTCAAGCCGACGCAGCTCGGTCTCGATCTATCGCTCGACGAGTGCGAGCGACATCTGCTGACGTTGGCGGCCAAGGCCGAACAAACGGGGTCCGCGCTCTGGCTGGACATGGAAGACTCGAGCTATGTCGACAGGACGCTCGACCTGTACGTCGCCTTGTTGCGAAAGCATCCTTCGACCGGTGTCGCGCTCCAGGCATATCTGCATCGCACGCCGGATGATCTTGCCCGGTTGATGGCGCTCAGGCCGACGATTCGTCTCGTCAAAGGAGCGTACGACGAGCCCAAGGAAGTAGCGTTCGAGAAGAAGACCGACACCGATCGCGCGTACTACACGCTTGCGTCGCGCATGCTCGAAGGAGCGCGCAGCGGAGCCTGCTCTCCGGTTTTCGGCACCCACGATTTGTCGATGATCGCGCGCATCGCCGATCAGGCGGAAGCGTCCGGCCTCGGGAAGGAGAAATACCAGATCCACATGCTCTACGGGATTCGAGACGGCGCTCAGCAACGGCTCGTCTCCCAGGGACACATCGTGAAGACGCTAATCAGTTACGGATCCGCGTGGTATCGTTGGTACATGAGGCGACTGGCGGAGCGTCCGGCGAACGTGCTGTTCGTCGTAAAGTCGATTTTCGGGTGAGGCAGCGCGGCACGAGCCAGGGTTGAGAAACTTTGACCTGCACGCCGCGTAGGTTTCATATGAGGAGGGCTTCCTCATGAGTGGACGCTCCAGGCTTTGGGGACTCGCCGCGGTGGCGTTCATCCTCATCAACGTCGGCGGCGCGGCTTACGCGGTGGCGATGGGTGAGGTGATGCACGCCGCAACTCACGTCGTGGTGTTGGTCGTCGGCGTCGGCGTGTACTCCGCGTGGCGGAGGAGACAGGCGGACCAACTGGTGCTCCCAGGCGCGAGAGAAGCAGCCGCCAGTATCGACCACCTTCAACAGACGGTCGACTCCATTGCCCTGGAAGTGGAACGCATCGGCGAAGCCCAGCGATTCGAAACGAGGCTCCTCCGGGAACGCATTCAGAAATCTACTCAGAAAAAGGAGCAATGATGCGCAATCTCATCGTCACGGGGCTGCTCGTCTGCGCGCCCGTCTTTGCCCACGCGCAGTTCCCAGCGGACATCCAGCCGGGAACCAGGGTACGCGTCTGGGTTCCCGAGGCGCAGCGCCAGGAGCAGGAGCCCGATCGCAGACAACTTCTGCGCGGCACCGTCGAATCGGTCGACGGCAGCATTCTTCGGTTGACAGTGTCCGGCACCGTCGGTTCACTTGCAATTCCACGCGCGTCGGTGCGTCGCCTCGACATCAGTCGCGGTGTCGATCCTGGCGCGAGCATGATCGAGCGTGCGGCAGGCGGCGCCATCGGTGGTGCCATCCTTTTCGGGATCCTCAACGATCCTCGCCGCAGAGGCGGACCGCACTATCGCACCGACTGGCGAGCTGCTGGCG
>JBKOVX010000400.1:0-7518 GCA_046724115.1 Gemmatimonadota bacterium
TTGGAACACCGGAACAAGTTGCGGATCGGATCCGAGGACTAGAGGCGGTCGGCGTGGACTTGCTGCTGCTTCAGTTCAGTCCGCAACTCGAGGAAATGGAGCAGTTCTCGGAGACGGTCATGCCGCTCGTGGAACCAGCAGGATCGGTTCAAGTCGGGAAGTAGATCTGGACGCGCAATAGCATCCACAAAACAAGCTAGATCGCGTCAGGGTCTCCGGCCCGCCGTGAGCCGGACCCTAGTTTATCAGCTTGGTCTCTCGATCCTTGATCGTCCGGTAGCACTCACAGGAGGCTTTTTCGAGTCCGGCGCGGTCGACCACGGTAATCGTGCCGCGACCATGGCTGATAAGGCCGGCTTTTTCCAGGATCCCCATCGCGACCGTCACTCCTGGGCGTCGCACACCCAGCATCTCGGCCAGGAATTCCTGGGTCAGGTCGAACCGGCGGCGACCGACGCGATCCTCCGACATGAGGAGCCAGCGAGCACAGCGCTGCTCGATGACGTGGAGGCGGTTACAGGCAGCCGACTGGGACACCGTCTCGAACACGAACTGGCTGTAGCGATGAAGCAGTCGCTTGAACGCATCGCACGTCCGCACCAGTTCTCGAAAATCCGCAGCCGCGATCCGCCGCGTTTCGCCGGTGATCTGTCCAATGGCTTTGAGTCTCGAGCTCGGAGCGTCGTGAAAGACGGCCATACCGGCAAACCCGTCGCTGCCAACGGTCATCGCCTCAACCTGATCGCCATCTTCCATCTCCGTGACCAGGGAGATGACGCAGTCCTCGGGGAAGTAGACGTGGGTTAACGGCTCCTCACGCCTGTAGACGAGCTGTTTGGACTGGATCGTCACCATCTCGCAGCGGGCGAGGACCGAAGCCTGCTCGCCGGGAGGCAACAACGACAGGATCATGTTGCGGATCCCGGTCGCCGGGGGTTTGGTCGGCGCCGACTTATCGTGGGGCGCGTGAGCCGCGGTTTGGATCGATGCTGTTGCCATACCGGCCGGAAGCTGGGCCCCGGAGGGGCGGTAAATGTCAAAAACGCGGTCTGACCAGCGCCGCGAGGTGTCGCGGTCGTACAATTAGCAAATAGCCGGCCGAGGCAGGGTTAATGCCTGGCTCAGGTGTTATCTTCGAAGGGTCAAAACAGTCCTTGTAGACAGCCTGCCCTCTATAGATCAGCAGGACAGTAAGCGCCCCACCAGAAGCCATGACCATACCTGCTGACCCACAGCCTAACGAGCGAAAATTCCGCTTCAAGGACGAGTGGCTGGTCTCCCTGGTGGCGACCATGCCCGGCGTCACGCAGGAGTTGATCAAGCGTTGGCGCTTCCAGCAAAAGCCTTACATCGCGCAGGCACTCATCGACGGGGACGTCCTCTCCTTCAAGGAAATCGCGGAGGTCGTTAAAGACGCCTTCCGGATCGACTACGTCGACCTCAATCCGGGCGCCATCGACAAGAACGCCATGCAGATCCTCCCGGAAAAGCTTTGCCGGGAGCACAACGTCCTGCCGGTGAAGGTTGACAGCCGGATGGTCCACCTGGCGATGGCAAATCCCCTGGACCAGGAAGCAATTCAAAGGGTGAGTTGGGCGACCAGCCGCGAAGTGACACCGCTATTCTGCCCGCCCGGGCAGCTCGACAAGCTGGTTCAGGAGACGCTGCGCCCCGACGCCATGATCTATGGACTGATCGAGAAGCTCGATCAAACCGCGGCTCTCGAAGAGGTGAAAGACACCGCGGAAGAAGAAGCGCAGCTGGCCCGCGTGCATGCGCCGGTCATCAAGCTCGTCGATGCGATAATCGCCAACGCCATCAAGCTCCGCGCGTCGGACATCCACATCGAGCACGATGAGGCATCGACGCTGGTTCGCTTCCGCATCGACGGACTTCTCAAGAACATCATGGTGCTGCCGCGATTCATCGGCGTAGGACCGGTGGTCTCCCGCATCAAGATCATGGCCGACCTCGACGTAGCCGAGCGTTTCCGGCCGCAGGACGGTCGCGCCAAAGTGCGCGTCTCGGGAGACGACGTCGCGCTCCGCGTCTCGGTGCTGCCGACGCGCGTCGGTGAGAAAGTCGTCATGCGACTTCTCAACGAGAAGTCGGTCCAGGTGTCGATGGGGACGCTCGGCTTCATGCCCGAGGTGCTCGAGAGATTCAAGGCGCTGCTGATGCGCGAGCAGGGCATCCTGCTGGTGACCGGGCCGACGGGTTCAGGAAAGACGACGACGCTCTATGCCGCCCTGAATACGCGGCGCGGTGAAGCGGTCAACATCGTCACCGTCGAAGACCCCGTCGAGTATCGCCTGAGCGGCGTCAACCAGGTGCAGGTCAACGAGAAGCAGGGACTCACCTTCGCCGGTGTGCTGCGGTCGGTGCTGCGCCAGGATCCAGACGTGCTGCTCGTCGGTGAGATCCGCGACCAGGAGACGGCAACGATCGCGTTCCAGGCGGCGATGACCGGTCACCTCGTGCTGTCGACGCTGCACACCAACGACGCGATCGGCGCGATTCCTCGTCTGTCGAACATCGGTGTCGAGCCGTTCAGAGTCGCCGCGGGCCTGATCGGCGTCACCGCTCAGCGTCTGGTGCGCAAGGTTTGCCCCCATTGCAGATTCGAAGCGCCGATCGAGGAGCTGCACCCGATGGTGCGCGCGGCGCAGCAGCGCGTGTTCGGCAGGGCGCGCCACGTCAAGGCGACCGGCTGCGCCGAGTGCGGCTTCACGGGTTACACGGGCCGCTTGCCGCTGATCGAATTCCTGGAGATCACGCCCGAGCTGCGGGGCATGATCACTACAGGGAAAATGGCGGACGAGATCCGCGGCCACGCACTGCGGACGGGCGCCCTGCACACCTTCGACAACGATGCGCTGTGGCACATCGCGGAAGGCGATACGACTGCCGATGAAGTGATTCCCTACACCGAGTTCGAGCGTCGCCGCACGCCCCGCAACAACACGCCGCGCGTCACCGCCGAATTCACCCCCGATCTCGACGAGCACGGCGTGGCCAAGCCGTCGCGCGTCCTGCTGGCGGTGGGAGACAAGGCAGATCGCGTTCGGTTCAATGACATTCTGGTCGAGTCACGATTCGCGGTGCAGATCGCCAACGACGGCGCCGCCGCGCTCGGCATACTCGCGCAAGATCCCCCGGATGCCCTCGTAGTCGGACTCAAGCTGCCGATTCTCGATGGCCGCCAGGTAGTCCACGCAGCGCGGACAGTGGTTGGACTGGTGGACATGCCGATCATCGTCATCGCGCCGGAGGGCACTGAGACTCAGACCACCGATCTGTTATCTCAGGGTGTGGATGACGTGCTCTACGAGCCGCTCGATGCCGGACGATTCCGTGCGCGCGTTACCGCGGTGATGAGAAGCCGCGGCTTGTGGTCGGAGACCGAGGAGGTAATGCGCCCGCTCATACCGCAGGATGAGGCGGAGCGGCTCGTCGAGTTCCGTCTGAGCACGGCGGTCGAATCCGAGCCGGAGGAGCGGTTCGACAAGATCACTCGGATGGCCCAGAAGGTCTTCTCGGTGCCCTTTGCCGGTGTCTCGTTTGTCGAGGGCGACCGCCAGTGGTTCAAGTCCAAACAGGGACTGCAGATCGGTGACAGTGCGCGTGATCTCTCGTTCTGTGGTCACGCCATCACGGGCACAGACATATTCGTGGTGGAAGACACGGTGCTCGACCCGAGATTCGCGCAGAACCCGCTCGTTCTCGAGGAGCCGCGCATTCGCTTCTACGCCGGCCAGCCGGTGAGGGGACCGGGGGGCCACAACGTCGGCACTCTTTGCATCATGGACAAGAATCCTCGTGAGTTCACCGCCGAGGACGAGGAGACGCTGCGCGACCTCGGGGAGATGGTCGAGAGGGAGATCAAGGCGAAGCCGAAAAAGAAAGTCGCGCCTCCAGACTGAGCAAACTGCAACTTACGCCTACCGGCTGGGGGCAGTGGGCGGAGCGGCTCGGGGCCGCGAGCGACAGCAACCGAAGCGTCTTGCCGTGGTGGCTAGAGTAAGGTATCGTTAGCACAGCTTACGATCTCGGAGTCGGCCATGCCCGCTGTCTCGCTCTCCCGCATTAAGCAGATCGCGCTCCCAGTCAACTCTATCGAAAAGGCAAAGGCGTTCTATAAGGACGTCTTGGGGCTGCGACATCTTTTCGACGCGCCGCCGGCGCTTTCCTTCTTTGACTGCGATGGCGTGAGGTTGATGCTGGCGGGCCCCGAGGCGCAGGGGAAAGACGGCGACACGCAGCACGCGGTGTTGTTCTACGACGTCAGCGACATCAAAACGGCGTACGCGCAAATAAAAGCTGCCGGCGCGCCGAGTCTGGCGGAGCCGCACGTGATCGCGCGGATGAATGGAAGAGCGGTGTGGATCGCCGAGCTTTCCGATGGCCAGGGCAACAACGTCAGCTTGATGAGCGAAGTACCAGAGAGCTAAGCGCGTGGCCGACGCCGCGGCGCTCGCCGACCAGCTTCACTCCGCCGCCATCCATTTGTTGCGAACGCTGCGCAAGGAGGACGACGCAAGCGGCCTTTCGGCGCCGCGCTTATCGGCCCTCTCCGTAGTCGTCTTTGGAGGACCGCTGACTCTTGGGCAGCTGGCGCGCGCGGAGCAGGTCCGGCCGCCGACGATGACGAGGATCGTGACTGGACTGGAGAGTGAAGGACTGGTAAAGCGAGTTGGCGATCCGCGTGATCACCGGTTAACGAAGATCCAGGCTACTTCGAAGGGACAGCGTGTCCTCGCTGCCGGTCGCGCGCGACGCGTAAAGGTGTTGATGGAGGCGGTGAATGGACTCGAGCCGGGTGAACTGGCGGAGCTGGCGCGGGCAATCCAGCTTATCACGGAAGTCATTGCTACGATGAGGCGTAAATGACCGTAACAGACATGCCCCGCGCTCGACCGCAATCCGATTTCGACGCGCTGAAGAACGAGCTCCACAACGTCTACGACGGCGATCCCTGGCACGGCGCCCCGATCACCGCGGTGCTCGCCGGCATAGACGCGGAGACCGCAGCTCGGAGGAGCGTTCCCAACGCACACAACATCTGGGAGCTGGTTCTTCACATGACCGGCTGGACCCGCGAGGTTGCGTCGCGGGTTCGCGGTGGAGCGATAAAGAATCCGCCAGAGGACTGGCCCGTTCCGAACACCGCGGGTGGCGAATCTGCCTGGCGCGCCGCCAAGGAAGACCTCGCTGCAGCTCAGAAGGATTTGGAGAGCGCAGTCGATTCAATAACCCCCGAGGATCTGGTGCGCTGGATCGGGGATCAACGCGATCCCGCCCTTGGTGCGGGTCAGGCAGTGGGCACCATGATTCGGGGGCTGATGCAACATCACGCGTACCACGAAGGGCAGATCGCGATACTCAAACGCGCGGCAGGTCGTTGACTGCGGAATGCGGATTGAGGCGTGCGCACGCCTCAATCCGCATTATCGAGAACTACGGAATAAGGGCGCGGCCGATGGTGTTGGCGTCGGTTCCAAACCAGAGCGAGTGACTTGGCGCGTCGTAGATCATGTGGCGGATCGTCAGTCCGCCGCTCTGGGAAACCGGCGTGACCGAGATCCAGGACTCGGTTTTGGGATCGAATCCCACCAGCCGATTGGGTTGGATGCCGGTTTCCGCGAGCCAGATTCTGCCCCGGTCATCGGAAGCCATCGCATAAGGCAGTGATTGGGCGGCGGCGGGCAGAGGAAATTCGCGAACGGCACCGGTACGCGGGTCGAGTCTGCCGAGCATGCCGCGAGTGTAGTCGCCGTACCAGATGGTTCCGTCGGACGTCACAGCGATGCGGCGCGGGCGGGAGCGCTCGTTGGGGAGCGGATACTCCTTGATCGCCATCGTCGCCGGATCGATCGTACCGATCTTGTTGGTCCCGAACTCGTCAAACCACGGCCGCCCACTCGGATCGATCACGATGCCGTAGGGACGCGATTCCCTCGTGGGCGACGTTTTCACCTGCACCTTGCCGGTCTTCGGATCGAGGTGGCCAACGTAGTTGGAGAACTGCACCGTGAACCACATGTTGCCGTTGCGGTCGAAGATCATGGTGTGCGGATCCTTCGCTCCCGCGTCCGGCATGTGGTAGATGGTGCTCTTGCCGGTCGCCGGATCCAGGCGCCCGATCCGCGCGTTCGTGTTTCCTGAGAACCAGACCTCGCCCGACTTGTCGATGATCAGGTTGTGGGGGTGCGTGCCTTCTTCGATCTCGAATCGCTTGAAGGTTCCGCGCGCCGGATCGAGATAGGCCACGTAATTCCCGGCCTGTCCGACGAACCACACCTTCCCTTGCGCGTCGACGTAAGGATCGCGGGGCCGCGAATTCGCCCATGGTACCTTCCACTCGGTGACCTGGAGCGGCGCCTTTGCCGGTCCTTGTGCGGGAAGTGGGATGCTGACGAGGGAAAGCGAGACGGTCGCGAGAAGCAAATTACGCATGGCGCACCCGAAGCTAGGGACCACCTTGAGCTTATCCAGGCGAGGACATCCTTGCCAGGGTTCGAACTGCAAGCAGCGGACTAACAGCGATTGCGACCTGCGATCTAGGTCCGAAGTCCGAACTACTGCGAATTACTTCGAACTCGGTTCGAACTAACCCCGAACCCGAAGTATTCGGGAGCCGTTAGTCCGCATTCCGAACAGGTTCGTTTTTCGGACTTAGATCGCAGTTCGAACTGGCAGTTAGTTCGCCGCTCGCAGTACGTTCGCAGTTCGGATTTGTAAAACCTCTGTCTACGAGAACACCGAACCCCCGCGAAGTGTCTAATTTTCATCTCCCCGTACCATTTCCTTCCAATCCACAATGATCACTTCACTCTCGAGATCCACGCTGATCCTTGCCACCCTCGTCGCAGCCGGATCCGCGGCCGCTCAACAGGCAGCGACGTCGCCTTCCGAAGGTGGAGCGGCGCCGAACTGGGACGTGTTGATGCGCGGACGGACACACACGCCGACGCCGACGACGGGCGCCATCACCGCCACGGACCTCAAGACCCGGCTCTACATTTTTGCCGACGACTCCATGCAGGGGCGACTCCTCTCCACCGCCGGCAACGTCAAAGGCGTGGAGTACATCGCCGGCGAATTGAAGCGAATGGGCGTGGAGCCGGCGGGCGAAAACGGCGGCTACTTCCAAACGATCAACCTCGTCGATCGGAAGTATGATCCAGCCACCAGACTCGCTGTCGGCACCACCGCGTTCACTCCATGGACCGATTTCGCGCTGCGCGATCAGGGATCCGGCGCGCGCAGCCTCGACGGCGTGCAGGCGATCTTTGGTGGAACCTGGGGAGACTCGACCTCGCTCGTCGATCCCGCCGCGGCGGCTGGCAAGCTCGTCGTCCTGCGCGTCAACGCCAGCGGAGTGACACAGAATTCGGGTGGCGGCGTCAACCGCGCCTTCGTCACCCGCCACTTCTCCAATGCCGCTGGTATCGCCATCGCCAGCCTCGAGGCGATGCCACCGCTCATGATTCAGCTCTTCCAGCAGCCGAACCAGTT
>JBKOVX010000379.1:0-3117 GCA_046724115.1 Gemmatimonadota bacterium
GAACTACACGGAGTAGATTTCGTCGGCAGCGTCAGATGTGTATAAGAGACAGGTGCAAAGGGTGCTCGCGTAAGTGGACACTGGTCGCTACGCCAAGCTTTTTCTCTCGGAGAGTCGTGAAAGTCTCACCGAGATAAACAGCGCGTTGCTCGAGCTGGAGCGCGGTGGGGGCGATGCAGCTGTTGCTAGACTTTTTCGCGCCGTGCACACGATGAAAGGCATGGGCGCCGCTATGGGCTACACCTCGGTGGCGGAGCTGTCCCACGAGCTGGAGACGCTTCTCGACAAACTGAGAAACGGCACGATCGCCGTTGCTCGCCCCGTGATCGACACCCTCTTCCTTGGTGTTGACGCTCTGGAGCAGGCGGTAGATCTGGCGACCGCCTCCACTCCGCAACAGCTCGACGCGAGCAAAGTCATCGCGCGCATTCGTCAGGCAGCAAGCGAAGAGGCACCCCAAAGCGCGGACGGCGGGTCAGCGCCGCCGGGTGGCGAGAAGAAGCCGGCCGAATCCGAGCTCGGTACGTCATCGACCGCGACGGCGCAGCGGGCACCGCGGCACATTCGAATCGAGTCCAAGCGGCTGGACACGTTGATGAACGTCGTCGGTGAGCTGGTCATTGCGCGCGATCGCATCGCAAGAGTGGCTGAACGCATCGGCGACGAAGAATTATTGGAGGCGACCCTGCGCGCCTCGCAGATTTTGGCCAATCTGCAAAACGAAGTAATGACCAGCCGCATGGTTCCCGTCTGGCAGGTTTTCGAGCGGTTCCCCCGGGTCGTTCGCGACACCGCGAAAGCGCTGGGGAAGGAAGTCGACTTCCGGATCGAAGGCCGCGAGATCGAGCTCGATCGCTCGATGCTAGACGAGATGGGCGAGCCGGTCTTGCATCTGCTGCGCAACTCGCTCGATCACGGGATCGAGCCGCCCGCCGAGCGTGAGAAAGCCGGCAAGCCGCGGGTCGCGACACTGATCCTGACCGCAGAGCGAGATCGCGCCACGGTGTTGATTCGCGTAACAGACGACGGGCGGGGAATCGATCAGAAGCGTGTATTGCCGCGCGCGAAAAAACTCGGTCTCGTCGACAAGGAAACCACGAGGCTCTCGGAGCAGGAGCTGGTGGCGATCATTTCGCGCCCCGGGTTCTCGACGGCTGAGAAAGTGACCGAGATCTCCGGTCGTGGTGTCGGCTTCGACATCGTCGCCAATCGAGTGCGTGGTCTGGGCGGGTCACTCGAAGTACACACCGACGCCGGCCTCGGCACCAGCGTCAGCATGCGCCTCCCGCTTACGCTCGCCATCTCGCGCGCTCTCCTGGCGAAAGTCGAAACGGAGACTTACGCGATTCCGCTGACACACGTTCTCGAGACCTTCAGCCTCTCGCAGCCGATGCTCCTCGAATCGAAGGGCAGAAAGGTCGTCGCAATTCGCGACGATCTGTTCCCGGCGATCTGGCTGCGGGAGCGGGTGGGTCTCCCGCCGGCGCCAAGCATGACGAGCGGACAGGTCGTTCTCGTCGAGCTTGCCGAGCGCAGGGCAGCGCTCATCGTGGATGAATTCGTCGGGCAGCAGGAAATCGTCGTCAAGCAATTCGACGGCGTGAACGGCAGCAGAACTCTGTTCAGCGGCGCGACCATTCTTGGCGATGGATCGCCCGCGCTCATCGTCGACGCCTCCAGTCTCCTCTGAAATGACCAATCCCCGCAATACACCGGGTGGTGAGAGCACCACGCTTCTGAGCACAGCGCGGCTGGACGCCCTGCGCGAAGTGGCGAACATCGGAGCCGGCCATGCCGCGACAGCGTTATCGACTCTCACCGGCACCCGCATCATGATCAGCGTCCCGATGGTGAACATCGTGCCGCCCGGCGATTTCGTGCCGGAGATCGCGCCGGGCGTCGAGATCGTCGCCGTGCAAATGGCGATGAGCGGCGACATCGGCGGCCAGACGGTCTTCCTGCTCGCAACTCCGGCAGGTCTGCGCCTCGCCGAGCGGATGCTGCGCCGCACGCGCGGCACATCGCCGAATCTTGGCCAGCTCGAACAGTCGGCGCTGAACGAGGCGGGAAACATTCTCGCTGGGGCTTACCTCACCGCGCTCAGCGAATTCCTCGACATGCGACTCATGCTTTCGCCGCCTCGACTCACAACCGGAGAAGCCGGCATTGCGTTGAGCACGCTTGGCGATCACGCGCCGCGAGCGGAGTCGCCGATTCTATGCGTTGAGACAGAGTTTTTCCTCGAGGAGCCAAGCGAGAGTCTGCATGGCTTCTTCCTGCTCGTCCCGGACCCGAAGGCCTTCGACGCAATCTTCCGCGCGGTGCGCGTAGAGTAATACCATGAGCGCAGCGGCAACTGCCCGCCCACCGGCAGCCGCGCACGGCGGTGAGATCGACATCCTTCGGTCGTTCGCACGCCGAATCGATCCTTCGGACGCGGGCGCGTACAACAACCTCGGAGTGTTCTACTTCCGAAAAGGGCTCACCGAGGAGGCGATTCTCGCTTTCTCGCGTGCCTTGGCGCTCGACGAGCGCATGGGCGTCGCGCGCCGAAATCTCGAGATCGCTTACGGCGAGAGCGGGATTCTGGAGCGGCGTCTCCAGGAGCTCGAGGAGCGCCTGCGCGCCAATCCGGACGATCTGGAAGCGCTGGTGCAGGCGGGAATCGCCGAGAAAACGGCCGGACACCTCGAGCGCGCGCATTCACTCTTCCTGCGGGCCATCGAGAAAGATCCGGAGAGCTCCGTCCTGCACTTCTTGCTCGCCGAGACCTTGTATAACCGCGGTCTTCATGAAGACGCGATGCGGTCCGTCAGGCGGTCGATCGAGCTCAATCCTGAAAATCCCGACGCGCTTTACCTGATCGGATTCATCCTTGGAGACCTTGGTCGCAGCGAGGAAGCGGCGGAGGCGAATCGACGCGCGGTGATGCTCAACCCGACGCTGGTGCGCGCGCAGGCGAATCTCTCGCTCGAAACCTACCGGCGCGACGTCACGCCGAGTCGCCAGCAACGCACGTCGGCCAGCGCTCACATCACACTTGGCCGCGCGCTGCGCCAGAAGGGTTACTTCCAGGAAGCGCTGCGCGAATACGAGAAAGCGATCGAGGGCGGCGAG
>JBKOVX010000061.1:0-4198 GCA_046724115.1 Gemmatimonadota bacterium
GCATCAGGGAGCAGTCGCTTGATTTCCTTTTCATACGCTCGTGATTTGATGGTGCCCGCAGTCCCGATCACGCCGACGTGCTTGGACTTCGTCGCCGACACGGCAGCCCGCGCGCCAGGCTCGATTACGCCAACGATTGGCAGATCGAACTCTTCACGGAGCGCGGGCAGCGCGTGAGCAGTAGCGGTATTGCAGGCAACGACGAGCGCTTTGATTCCCTCCCCCTTCAGATAGGAAGTGATCTCCCGGCTGTAACGCAGCACGGTGTCGGGACTCTTCGGCCCGTAGGGTACGCGGGCGGTATCGCCAAAGTAGATGATGCTTTCGTTCGGTAGCTGGCTGATCATCTCGCGGACGACGGTAAGTCCGCCGATACCGGAATCGAAGATGCCGATGGGCGCAGTATTACTCACCGGAATCGCAAGGATGCATAAACGCCGGCTGCCCGCGGAGTCGCCACGACTCCGATGTTCGCGTTGAAGTCCCAGAGGTTTGCGGCGACGTAGGCGTCGGCGCCGGAAAAGAGGTGATTGAAGACGATCGCGGCAATCCAGTCCTCATAGTGCGTGCGACGTGCCTTGATGCGATCATCCGTGAATCGACTGGCGATGTAAGTACCCGGCTCGGGCAAACCCGTCTTTGGATCGATGATCGCGAGCCCGGTTGCCGGATCAATCTTGTAGGTGGCGACGACACTGTCCCGCGGGAGCCCCTTGGCTTCGCCGAGGTCCTGGGCAGCCTTCCGCGCCATTCCAATCGAGCCGATCTCGATCAGCGCGAAAAGCATTGCCGCCTTGTCACGACCAAACACGGTTTGGGCGTAGCCCGGCAGAATCAGTGAGCTGAGAAAAGCACGGCGCGGACTCAATGGCGGCTTCTTCGTGGTGTCGGGCGCCGACAGCTGCTTTTGTCGTGGTTGCGCCGCAATGCCGGCGCGCGCACTATCGCGCTGTTGCGCAATCAGCGGTTGTGCCGTTGCGCCGAAAAACAGACAGGTCAGAAACACGAGAGAAGTGGCGGGAGAGTGTGGGAATCGAACCCACCCGACCCTACGTTGTAGGGTCACAGTGATTTTGAAGATCACGGAAGCCACCAGGCCCCATCCACCCCCACTGTTCTCACTGAACTTCGATCGCAACGTCTCCCCGGTCGATGACCTCGCCGATTACCGTCGATCCCGTGACGCGTGAAAGATAGTTGGCGACCAAGCTTCGCCCGATGCATACCGCCAGACCACCGGAGGTTTGCGGATCGTAGAGAACGGCTTTGTCGTCTTCGGTTCCCCTCGACCAGCGAACCAGCTCGCGCAAATACTCCGCGTTCCTCTTCGCGCCATCCGTGATGAAGCCCGCCTTAACCGCATCCCGCACGCCAGGAAAAACCGGGACTGCGGCGAGGTCGATCCGGATGGTGACGTTGCTGGCGCGAGCAATATGGGAGAGATGCCCGAGCAGGCCAAAACCAGTGATGTCGGTTGCGCAGCGCGAGCCCACCGCCAGCGCCGCCCTGCTCGCGCCGCCGTTGAGAGCTTTCATGGCGTCGAGCATCGCCTTCTCTGAATCGGCGCCAAGTTGACCCCGCTTGCCGGCTGTGGCCAGAATGCCGTTGCCGATCGGTTTGGTGAGGATGATCTGATCGCCGGCTTTCGCGCCGGCGTTCGTGAGCAGGAAGTTGGGGTGGGCGCGACCGGTGACGGCGAGGCCGTATTTGAGCTCGGTGTCGATCACTGTGTGACCGCCGACAACGAAAGCTCCTGCCTCATGAACCTTCTCCTGGCCGCCGGCGAGTATCTCTCCCAGCAGGTCAAGCGGCAGCTGGCCGGTCGGGAATGCGACGATGTTCATCGCGGTGAGCGGTTGTCCGCCCATGGCGTAAACGTCGGACAGTGCGTTCGCCGCGGCGATCTGGCCAAAGTCGAAGGGATCATCGACGATCGGCGCGAAAAAATCCACCGTCTGCACGAGCGCGAGATCGTCGGACAGGCGAAAGACCCCGGCGTCGTCGAACGTCTCTCTGCCGACAAGAAGACGCGGATCTGATTTCTCAGGGAGCGCGGCCAGCGCGCGGGATAGGTCACCCGGACCCATTTTCGACGCTCAACCGGCGCAACGCGCGAACGCAGTGAGACGGAAAAGCTCTTCACGCGTTTTAGATGTGCTCACTGGATCGTCCCATCGCAGCTGTGGCGGTTACTTCGACACAACGGCGACGGCGTCGATCTCCACCATCGCGCCGCGCGGCAACGCCGTCACCTGAACTGTCGAGCGCGCCGGCCGCGCATCTCCGAGCCATTTGCCGTAGACCTCGTTCACTGTCGGGAAATTGGAAAGATCGTGCAGATAGACTGTCGTCTTAACGACGTCTTTCCACGACGCACCCGCCGCGCGCAACACCTCCTGCAGGTTCTGCATGACTCGGTCAGTCTGTTCGACGATTCCGCCGTCCACAATTTTTCCGGCGACAGGGTCGAGAGGAATCTGCCCAGCGGTGAAAAGGAAGCCGTTGACGATGATTCCCTGCGAGTACGGTCCGATCGCTGAAGGCGCTTTGTCGGTAGTGATTTTCTTCAGTGGCATTAATTGCTCCATTCGGGTGCGATGCGAATCGCGAGGGCGTCGTGATCGCGTATGTTACTCATTAGGCGGCTGCCAGGGCCAGACCAAACAGCCGCTCGGCGTTGGCAGCGGTGATTCTCCCGAGATGCCCGGAATCATCGGCGCGAGCGGCAGCAAGCTTGTCGATCGTGTGCGCCACCCAGGCCGGCTCGTTGCGCTTTCCTCGGAAGGGTACCGGAGCCAGGTACGGCGAATCCGATTCGACGAGCAGGCGGTTCGATGGCACCACCCGCAGCAGGTCGTCGTCAGTCCACTTCTTGAACGTTATGATCCCGCTGAACGAGATGTACCAGCCGGCATCGATCGCAAATTCCGCCAGCGCCACCGTTCCGGTGTAGCAGTGAAGCACTCCGGTCGCTCCGGCCGTGCGCGCCTCGCGAATCATGGCCCGGGTATCATCCTCCGCGTCCCGGGTGTGGACTACCAAAGGCTTGTTGGTCTCCGCGGCGAGCGCGATTTGCGCCGCGAACGCGGCGCGCTGGGAAGCACGCGGCGAATTATCGTAGTGATAATCGAGGCCGCACTCGCCAACAGCGACGGCTGAATCGCGAATCAGCTCGCGCAATCGCGGCATGTCGCGCGCGGCGTTGAAGCCCGCGGCATCGTGAGGGTGAATTCCAGCCGTCGCGAATACAAATCCTGGATTTGCGCCGGCGAGCTCCGCGGCTTCAGTGGCCGCCGAGAGCGACTCGCCGATGCAGATGATCGCCACCGCGCCCGCATCGCGGGCGCGAGAGATTACCGCGTCGCGGTCGCTGGCGAACGCTGGGTCCGCGAGGTGGGCATGGCTGTCGATGAAGGTTGACGCACGCCCGTCTTCCGAGGCCATTTGCGTTCGATCCAGAGTAGTACCGGCGCCGCGACATAAATGGAGCTGAAGGTTCCGGTCACGATACCGAACGCCATCACCCAGGCGAACGGCCTGATCACTTCACCGGCGAAGATGAGCAAGGCGAGTGTCGCGGCAAAAGTCGTAACGTGGGTCAAGACAGAACGAGGCAGCGTCTCGTTGATCGAGCGATTGAGCGTGTCGTAGAGCGTCTCCTTCCTGCCCTTCCGCAGATTCTCGCGCACGCGGTCGAAGATGATGATGGTGTCATTCAACGAGTAACCGAGCACCGTCAGCAGGCCCGCCACCACGGTCAGAGATATCTCGAGGTGCATCAGCTTGAGGAACGCGATGGTCGTGAAGACGTCGTGGCTGGTCGCAATTACCGCGGCGGTCGCGAACCGCCACTCGAATCGGATGGAGAGGTAAACGAGCGTAATGAGGAACGACAGCAGAATGGCAATGATGGCGCCGCGCTTGAGCTCAGCGCCGACACGTGGGCCGACAGCTTCCGTTCGCTTTACGGTGAGTGCGTCGGCGCCGAATCTCTGCTTGAGGACGCGCGTAATGGTGGAGGCGATATTCTCCGCGCCACGCGATTGGGCAGCCACCGCAGCCGGATCCTGCGCGCGTACCGTGAACTCACGATTCGATCCGTATTGCTGGATTTCGGCACCGCGAACGCCAGCCTCGTCGAGCGTTGAGCGGATGGCGCCAACATCAGGGGGCTGCTTGAATTCGAGCTGCATCAAGG
>JBKOVX010000384.1:0-5706 GCA_046724115.1 Gemmatimonadota bacterium
GTGTTGGTGCCAAAGGTGTCAACGTTGATCGACACCGGCTCCGCAACTCCGATCGCGTAGGCAACCTGCACCTCACAGCGTCGCGCGAGTTTCGCGCCGACGATGTTCTTCGCGACCCAGCGGGCGGCGTAGCAGGCGGACCGATCCACCTTCGACGGATCCTTTCCACTGAAGGCGCCGCCGCCGTGACGCCCCATGCCGCCGTAGGTGTCGACGATGATCTTGCGTCCGGTAAGGCCCGCATCGCCCTGGGGTCCGCCGATGACGAAGCGGCCCGTGGGGTTGATATGGAATTTTATGGTTTTGTCGCGAAGCTCTTTGGGGATGACCGGCTCGATGACTTCAGAGATGATCGCTTCACGCAGCTTCTTGGTCGAGATGTCCTCGGAGTGCTGGGTCGAGACGACGACGGTTTCGACTCCGATCGGAAGCGCCTCTTCGTAGAGCACGGTGACCTGTGCTTTGCCGTCGGGACGGACCCAGGACCCGTCCTTCGACCGGCGGAACGCCGCGAGTCTTTCGGTGAGACGATGGGCGAGCTGAATCGGCATCGGCATCAGCTCTTCTGTCTCATCGCTGGCGTAACCGAACATCATGCCCTGATCGCCGGCGCCGCCGGTGTCTACCCCTTGTGCGATGTCGGGTGACTGCTTGTCGATAGTGCTGATGACGGCGCACGTCTTGGAGTCGAAACCGAAAGCCGTGTCGTTATATCCAATCCGGTTGATCGTGGATCGCACGATCTCGGGAACGTTTACGTAAGTGTTGGTCGTTATTTCACCCGCAACGCAGGCGAGCCCGGTGGTGACCAGGGTTTCGCAGGCGACTCTTGCCTGGGGATCGTCTGTGAGGATTGCGTCGAGGATGGCGTCCGAAATCGCGTCCGCAACCTTGTCAGGATGACCCTCGGTGACGGATTCGGATGTGAACAGATGTCGATCGAGCACGAAATTCCTCTAACCTATATGAGGATGAGCGGTGGCAACGGTCGCGCGCCGTACTATTCGCGCGCCGAGGAAGTTTTCAGTCCACCGGAGCCTTCGAAGATATTTCCCTCGGCGTAGTCAGGCAACCCATCGCGCAAAAACGGCGCGTCGCCGAACGCCGTCAGCAGGCGACGCTTCAACTCCCCTTCAGCTTCGCGCGCGGTTTTCGATTCGAGCGCGGCGTTCGCGGCTTCGGCGGCAACGGCGACGCTCACTCCGCGCACGATTCTTTTCACCAGCGGCACTGCCCTGCCGGCGACACTCAGCGACCGGACGCCGAGCCCGATCAGCGCGAATGCCATTAGCGGCTGCGACGCCATCTCGCCGCAGACTGCGACTTCCAGTCGATGTGCGACTCCCACGTCAACGATGCGCTTGATCAGAGTCAGAACGGCTGGATGAAGCGGGGTAAAGCGGGAGGCGAGGTTCGCGCTTCCGCGATCGACGGCCAGCGTGTACTGCACCAGATCGTTGGTCCCGATGCTGAAGAACGAGACGTCGTCGACCAGCGTGTGCACCGAGAGCGCGGCAGCGGGAGTTTCGACCATCACGCCAAGCGGAAGGTCGTGGCGGTAGGGCACGCCCCGGGCGTCGAGCTCCTGCGCCGCTTCGTTGAGCAGATGCTTTGCCTGCTTTACCTCGTCGAGCGTGATGATGAGCGGGAACATGATGCGTACGTCGCCGTGCATCGCCGCACGTAGCAGCGCGCGCAGCTGCGTCTTGAACAGCTCCGGCTCGTCGAGGCACATCCTGATAGCGCGCCAGCCGAGGAACGGATTCGGATCGGTGGGATAGCCGCCGACCGGCAGCTTGTCGCCGCCGACGTCGAAGGTGCGGATCACCACGGGCCTGCCGCCAAACGCCTCGACGACGTGCCTGTACGCGCGATACTGCTCTTCTTCGTCCGGCATCGTCGCGCGCCCGACGACGAGGAACTCGGTGCGCATCAGTCCGACGCCCTCGGCGCCACTGTGTGCCGCGAACTGCGCTTCTTCCGGAAGATCGACGTTTGCGCGCAGCGTGACCCAGTGACCGTCGAGTGTCACAGACTCCGCGGCCGCGAGTGCCTGGAGCTCCTTGTCCTCCAGAGCCTGAAGTGCGCGGCGGTCGCGGTAAGTCTTGATCTGCCCCGGGGTCGGGTCGATGACGAGCACTCCCGACGTGCCGTCGAGGATGACGTGCTCGTTGCCGTTCAACTGCTCCGTCGCGTCGCGCAAACCGACAACCGCCGGCAGCCCGAGCGAACGCGCGAGGATGGCGACGTGAGATGTGCGAGTGCCGGCATCGGTCGCGATGCCGATGATCGCCTCGCGATCGAGCTGCACGGTTAGACTGGGCGTGAGGTCGTGCGTGACGAGGATCTTGTTCGATCCTTTCGGCAAGTCGACCGGGTCGTGATCGGGGAGACCCAGCAGGATCGACAACACTCTGATGTGGACGTCGATCAGGTCACCGACCCGCTCACGCAACATCGGCCGCACGTGCCCGGCGAACTGCTGACGCCACTCGAAGAGAACGAGGTCGAAGGCCTTCTCGGCGCCGAGGTTCTGGTGGATCAGCTCCTCGACCTGCCGGATAAGCTCGCTGTCCTCGAGGATCGAGATCTGCACGTCGAAGATCGCCGCTTCCTCCGGACCGGCGTGTTTCTCTGCGCGCGCGCGCACCTGGTGCAAGCGTGCCTGCGCCTGAGTCAGCGCATCGTGAAAGCGCTTGATCTCGCCCACAATCGCGTCATCGTGGATGATGCGATGGCGGACGTCCGGAACCTCCCACCTCAGAAGGTGGACTTGCCCGTCCACGATTCCGGGCGATGCTGGCATTCCGGCGATGCCCTTGGCCATCAACTCTCCCCGAACTTGTTCGCGATCACGGATGCAAGTGCCTCCAGCGCGGCATCGGCGTCTTCGCCGATTGCGCGCAGCATGATCGTGGCGCCGAATTCGGCAGCCAGCATCATGACCCCCATAATGCTCTTCGCATTTACCTCGAGGTCATCTCGCACGATGGTGATACTGCTCCTGAACTTCCCGGCCGTCTTCACGATCTCGGCGGCGGGACGAGCATGGATCCCCAGCTTGTTGACGATCTTTACTTCGCGTTCCGGCATCAGGTCAGGACCGAGTAGAGAACGAACACAGCGAGAACTCCGAGGGCGATTCGCCATCCTTCCGCCCGCTCGCGAAGACGTGCCAGCAACAGAACTCCAATCAGAGCCGCGGCGATAATACCACCGATCAGCGCGCGACCGGGACCAGCGATTCGCTGCAACGCCAGCGGCAACGCAAACCCCGCCACCAATGCCGCCGCCCGTCCGATGTAATCCGGCCCCTGCCGCAGCACTGGATTGCCAAGGGCCGAAGCGACGTTCAGACCACGCGAGAGGCCAACCCGAAGTCCCCATGCTCTGAGAAGAAAGTGTCCGGCGTTGTACAGCAATAGAAATGTACCAACCACTGCCAGAGCCGAACCTCCGGCACCGTAAACGCCGATCGCGACCAACGAACAAAACGGAAGCCAGCTGGCCCAAACAAGCCTGTCACCCACGCTTCCCAGTGGACCGGCCAGCGCCGTGCGAAAACGTTCGATTCGCACGGGATCCACTCCATCAAGCTCGGCAACCGTCAACGCGCCAACGGCAACGCCGGCGAGATACGGATGCGCGTTGAAATAGCGCGATTCGCGCGCCAGCGCGGCGCGATACTCTTGTCCATCGATGCCGCCCGGAAGCAAGCGGAGCGCCGGCTCCATTGAGAAGCCAATGCCGGTGCCGTTCAAGGTCTCGTAGTTCCAGGATCCCTGGAGCGCAAACAGGCGAAAGTACATCGCGAGCTTGACCCGCTGCGGGAGGCGGGGTGACCCCGAGGGTGCGGCCGTCATCTCGTCACCAGCAAAAAGATCCAGATCAGGACGCCGCCGAAGAAGAACCACAAGACGTGCTTTACCGAATGAAAGACCTTCCAAAGCGCGGCGATGGCAACGACCGCGGCCACTACCACGACGACAGCATGCGACGCTGCCGATTCACTTCCCCAGACGGCAACTATCGCCTTGACCAGTGGGGCGAAGATCGTCATCGCGACGATCGTGACCAGCGCGGCTCTCAGCAGGTCCAGCGACATGCCGGAGAGGTGCAGAGAAAGAAGCGCGTCGCGCGATCCAGCCTCGAGCTGATCGCGGGTACGCTCGAGCCTTGAAGCGATCAGTCGTCGCAGCATGACCATGCTCCAACCGCTGATGCTCGCGGTCAGGAGGGCGGCCAGCAGCGAGGCGGGCAGGGCGCCAGGCATGCCGACCGCCTGCGATGCGAACAGCGAACCGCCGACGACGCCCGCCGAGCCCCATTCAGGGTAGCGCGACGCACCGAACGGAAGCGTGTCCAGCGCGATCATCTCGAGAACAACGCCGATAAGGAGACCCGCCGGTGGATTGCCAATGAAGGCGCCGCCAAGAGTGGCGGCAACGATCGGCCGCGAGACCATCGCCTGGGGGAAGCTCACGACGTCCAGACCGAGCACCGCGCCCAGCAGTGCGATCGGAAGCGCCTCGAGCAGACTCACCGCGCGGCACCCTCGAGAACTTCAGGGAGTGGGACCGCGCGTGCCGATGGTACGTCCTGCGCTGTGACTTCGACGCCGGCAGCCTCCAGCTCCCTGAGCTGACGCTCTTCGTCAGGTGTCAGAAAAATGTAGCGAAGCTTTTCCGATCGTCCCGCGCGGTGATGGATGCCACCGAGGTTGACGTTGCCGATCGCTTTCACGCCCTTGACGAGCCGGTACATGCTGCCGATGTCGCCGGTAAGAATAAGTCCCGGTCGCGGATCGGCGGCGTATTTGGCATGGTCGCGAATGGCGGTCCCGACATCGGCGAAGCGAACCTCCATGTCCGGAGGAACCGCCATTCGATAGAGCTCTTTCTCCCAGTCACTCGATGCCACGAGGTCATCGACGAGAATGAGAAGACGGATGTTGAGTGGTTGCCCCCAACCCACGACTACCTGACCGTGGATCAGGCGGTCATCAATGCGGTAGAGGTGGATAGCCATCAGCGTCCGACCACGATCAGCGATGCTTTTCCTCGTTCTGCGGCCGCGCGGGCGGCCTCGGTTGGCGACACGTCGGTGCTGAAGACGAAATCGAGCAGCGTTGCGAGGTTGACGCCGCTCACGAGCACCAGTCCCGGATCGTCCTTGACGATTCGCCTGGCGGCAATGGTGGCGCTCCCGGCAGGAAGGTCAGTGAAAATCACCCGGGCGCCCGTTCGGGCGAGGTGATCGCGAATCGTCCCTTCAATGTCCTCCGGGGTCATGCCCATCATCGAGAGGACAACAAGTTTGTCGGCCATGCCGCAAATCTGACCGACGGCCGAAACCAGCCCACCGGCAAATTCGCCGTGTCCGACGACGATCGCGCGCGGTTTATCCGGGCCGGCGCCCGCATTTTCATTCATGGTCTTCCTGCAAGTATTCGCGAATGTTGTTGGCTGCTGCTGTCTTCATGCGACCCAGCAGACGTTCGTTGAAGGCTTCGGCCGCGTTGACCCCGGAGTATCGCAAGAGATGGTTCATCGCGATGACCTCCGCCACTACCGTGATATTCTTACCCGGATTCAGGTAAACAGTAACCTTGGGCAGCTCGACATCCAGAATCGTGGTCGTCTCCTGGTCCAGACCGACCCGCTCGACCACCGCGTTCTGATCCCATTCCTCCAGTTGCACCACGAC
>JBKOVX010000221.1:0-3076 GCA_046724115.1 Gemmatimonadota bacterium
AAGTCTCGGATAAACGGGCATGATCAACCCGAAACCGATCGTGTCCAGCAACAGCGTCACCGCGATGAAGGCCAGTGCGTGTCGCGTTCTGGTTTCGGGTTGGAGGGTTCTCACCGCACCGCGTGCACGTTCACGTTGGGGGTCTGGAACTTCATGTACAGCCGGAGCCACAGCGGCAAATACATCTCCTGCGCTCGCGCCGCGCTGATGTCGCCGAGGTCGACCACATCCTTCCAGCCAAAACCTTCGTGCAGAATCTGGATCACCTCCGCTTTTGCGTTCTTATCATTTCCCGATACGAACATTGTGTGAACGCCGGGGATGATCGACGGGTCTACCATCAGCGCCGCTGTCACCGTGTTCAGCGTCTTCACCACCTTCGCCTCGGGAAACGCCTTCTGAATCTGCTCGCCGAGCGAGTCGGTGTTGCATATGGAAAGCGTCGGCGGCATACCCTTCGAGAAATCGAGCGGGTTGGAGACGTCGATCAGGATTTTGCCCTGAAGATTTCCTGCTCCAGCAGCGCGCAGCGCATCGAGCGAAGCCATCCCCGCTGTGCAATTGAAGACGATCTCACCGTGGGCGGCCGCATCGGCGAATGTCCCCTCCGTCGATTTTCCCCCTGCCTCCTTCAACCACCCTTTCGCTTTCTCACCGCCGGATTTCCGCGAGCCCATTCGAACTTCGTTGCCGAGCTTTACGAGCTTTGTAGCGAGCGTCTTGCCCACTGTGCCCGTGCCAAGGATTCCAATTCTCATGAGCCGACCCGCGAAAAGCCTACGTGATGGTCAATACTTCAACCCGCCAGATTCGGCGAATTCCTTCATCATGCGCTCCTGTTCCTCGGAGAGCTTCTCCGGCACCTGGATCGAAACCTCGACGATGAGATCGCCCTTCTTCTCGCCCTTCTGAATTCCTTGCCCTCGCACGCGGAATCTCTTTCCTGACGGCGTCCCCGCCGGAATCTTGAGAGCCACTTTTTTCCCGTCGAGTGTGCGCACGCTGATTTTGGTTCCAAGCGTCGCCTGGGCGATGTTGAGCGGAACGGTGGCTATCACGTCGAGGCCATCCCGCTTGTAGAACTTGTCCGCCAGGACGTTGAACGTGATGATCAGATCGCCCGGCGGGCCGTCGCGTGTTCCCTTTCCCCCCTGTCCCTTCAATCGGATCTTGGAGCCGGTGTCTACGCCCGGCGGCACGTTGATCAGAACCTTCTTGCGTGCGCGTACTTCCCCGGAACCGTGGCAGGTCGGGCAGGGCTCCGTGGGAACCTGGCCGCGGCCCAGACAAACGGGACATGGGCGATTGACGGCGAAGCCGCCCTGGCCGAACGAGATCACGCCGCGGCCATTGCACTCGGGGCAGACTCTGAGCGAAGCACCTGGAGCCGCGCCGGTCCCATGACAGGTGCCGCACTCCTCACTGACCTCGAGGTCGATCGGCACCTTTCCGCCGCGAGCCGCGGTGCGGAACGGAATGTCGAGATTCGCTTCAACCGTCTGACCCTTTTCGGGTCCGGTTTGGCGCGCGGTCTCACGAGACTCTCCACCGAACATCGAGCTGAAGAGGTCGCCGAGCCCGCCGAGGCCGCCGATGTCGAAGTCTTCGAAGTTGATGGTCTGCGACTGAGCGCCCCGGGCGCCGGCGCCGCCGCGCGGAGATCGGGCGCTGCGAAAACCGCCGAATCCACCACCATCGAACGCGCCAAGACGGCGCATCTCGTCGTACTGCTTCCGCTTTTCCGGATCGCTCAGGACGTTGTTCGCCTCCGAGATCTCCTTGAATCGCTCAGCAGATTTCGGATCGTTGGCGTTCGCGTCGGGATGGTATTTCTTGGCCAGCTTCCGGTACGCCTTCTTGATCTCATCCTGGGAAGCGCCGGAACCTACGCCGAGAACGGAGTAGAAGTCCTTCGTCTGTGGCATTTACAATCTGTGCGCGATGGCGTTCAGCCGTTCCACTGCTTCACGACGACTCGCGCAGGCCGCAGCAGCTGCGACTTGAACAGGTACCCGGGCTGGTAGACTCGCGAGACGACGTGGTCGTCTTCCTTTGCGGATGTTGGCTCGGTCGCCACAGCTTCGTGCAGCGCCGGATCGAACGTCTCGCCGACGGGGTTGATCACCTCGAGGCCGGCGCTGCCGAGCGCCTTCAACAGCTTCTTCTCGACCATATCGACGCCCTGCACGACCGTCGTCGCATCGGTCGTTGCCGGATCGACGTGCGCGAAACGCGCCACATCATCGAGCGCCTCGATCAACTGCCGAACGAGATCCGCCTGCGCGCGAGATCCCGCATCCTGACGCTCCCTTGCCGAGCGCTTCCGATAATTGTCGTACTCGGCGGCGAGTCTCAGGTATCTGTCTCGCTCCGCCGAGGCGCTCGAGTCGGACGTGGTCTCGGCGGGAGCGGCATTAGCAGTAGCAGGCGACGGATCTCCGGCGCTCGCGTTGGGATCGGCGTCGGCAGCTACCTCCGCCGAGCTGGCGAATGTCGGATCACCACTCTGGCCATCGCCCTGCGTCGCGCCGGGCGCGTAATCGTCGGCCGAGCCCATCGCATCCTGATCCGGCAGCGGTGAGTGCTCGGTCTTTTTCTTCGAGTGTTTCATGTATCTAAAATAACCCTATAAGAAAGTCCGACGCACCATTTCCAGGGCCGCCTGCGCCGCCCGCTCCCTGATTTCCGCGCGATCGCCTATCATCTGGAACCGGCGTGCCTTGGACTCGGTCGCGGCGACCGCTATCCAGACCAGTCCAACTGGTTTTTCGGGCGTTCCCCCTCCCGGGCCGGCTATACCGGTGATCGCGATGCCGATGTCAGCACCCATTTTCGCTCGCACTCCGGTCGCCATCTTTAATACCACTTCTTCGCTCACCGCGCCAAATCGGGCGAGATCGTCCGCCGGGACGCCCAGCCAGTCTCGCTTGACATCATTGTGGTAGGCAATGACCCCGCCCAGAAACACGTCGCTCGAGCCCGGGATGTTCGTGATTCGTTCACTCAGGAGCCCGCCCGTGCAGCTTTCAGCCACCGCGAGCTTGAGGTTGGCTGCCCGGCATTGATCGAGTATGAC
>JBKOVX010000013.1:0-3273 GCA_046724115.1 Gemmatimonadota bacterium
GCCACAGCCAGCTGCGTGCTCTGAACGGCTGTAGTGCCGTCACGACGTAGTGAACGCGGAACTGTCAACTGCGCTTCTCACACCTCGCACCCGTTCAGTTGCAGTTTAGGTGACCTACTTCGCCGCCTCACCCTCTAAGTACGTGTACCCCTCCAGCCCCGCGATGTAATCGGCGATGAACATGTTCGCCTCCGGCCGCTGGATTCCCGTCGCGTTGGCGACTTTGCGGCGGAACGTCGCCAGTAAATCCGACGCGCGGAACTGGACGTAGTCCAGCACCTCGGTGACCGTGTCGCCGTGGACCAGGTCGGTTACTTCGTACCCCTTCGACTCGGACAATCTGATGTGTACAGCGTTCGTGTCGCCGAACAGGTTGTGCAGGTCACCAAGAATCTCCTGATACGCGCCAGTCAGGAAAATGCCGATGATGTAGGGATCGCCGTCGGTGAAGGGATGCAGCTCGAGACTCTTGCGTGGAGTGCGATCGCCGATGAAGCACTCGATTTTTCCATCCGAGTCGCACGTCACGTCCTGGATCGTGCCGCGACGCGTCGGCTCCTCGTTCAACCGGTGGATCGGCATGATCGGGAAGATCTGATCGATCGCCCAGCTGTCGGGCAGCGACTGGAACAATGAGAAGTTGCAGAAATACCGGTCGACCATCGCTGCTTCGAGATCGTCGATGATGTCCGAGTATTCGTCGCGATCCTTCTGCGCGATCCGCACCACGGTCGCGATCGTCGACAGGTAGATCTGCTCGGCCACGGCGCGATCGCGCAGCGTCAGTACGCCGCTGTTGAACAGCTCCTGCGCCCTCTCCTTGTCGAACGTCGCGTCGTGATACACCTCGCGCACGCGCTTTCTGGAAACGCGCGGCTTGGACAGCGAGTTGTAGTCGGCCGCCATCTCGTGGAGCAGCGCATGATGATCCTTGGTCAACTCCGGCACCGAGTTGTCGGCCTGTGACTCGACATCGATGACGCTCAGGAGCAGGAGCGCGTGGTGCGCCGTGAGCGCTCGGCCCGACTCGCTGATGATGTGCGGCATCGGCAGCTCGTGCTGCCGGCAGGACTCCGCCAGCGTATAGACCACGTCGTCAGCGTACTCCTGCAGCGTGTAGTTCACGCTCGCCTGCGACGTGGAGCCGCTGCCGTCGTAGTCGACGCCGAGCCCGCCACCGACGTCGACGTGCGTGATGTCGACGCCGAGTCCGCGCAGCTCCGCGTAGTACCTCGAGACCTCCTGGAGACCCGACTTGATGTACCGGATGTCCGTGATCTGTGAGCCGAGGTGGAAGTGAATCAGCTTGAGGATATCGAGGCGATTCAGGCTCTTCAGCTTGTCGACGAGTCTCACGAGCTGCGCGGTGCTCAATCCGAACTTCGACTTCTCGCCGCCGCTCTTCGCCCAGCGTCCGGAGCCCTCCGAATAGAGTTTGATGCGCACTCCGGCGGTCGGAGTCACGCCGAGTTCGTCGGCCACCTGCAGCAGCACGTCGACTTCGCTGAGCTGCTCCAGAACGATGAAAACCTGGTGTCCGAGCTTCTGGCCCATCAACGCCAGCCGCATGAACTCCTCGTCCTTGTAGCCGTTGCAGACGATCAGATGGTCGGTGTGCTCGGCGAGGCCGAGGACGGCCTGCAGCTCGGGCTTGCTGCCACATTCGAGTCCGACACCGGCACTCTTACCGAATTCGACGATCTCTTCGACGACGTGACGCTGCTGGTTCACCTTGATGGGATACACCGTGGTGTACCCGCCCTGGTAGCCGTACTCCTCGCGCGCGTGCGCAAATTTCTCATTCAGCGACTCGATGCGGGAGCGGAGAATGTCCGAGAAGCGAAGCAGTAGCGGCAGTCCGACGCCCTGCTCCTCGAGGTCGTTGGCGAGCTCGAACAGATCGAGCTCCCTGTCTGTGCGCTCACCATCGGGACGAACGACGACGTGCCCGGCCTCATTGATGTCGAAGAAGCCGATTCCCCAACCCTCGACGTTGTAGAGGGACCGGGCCGACGCGATCGTCCACGGCTCGCCGTTGGGAGACGGAGTCGGAGGCGCCGAGTTTTTCGGCGCTGCGGGAAGTCGGGTGCTCGTCATGTCAACATTTTAGACGATATACCGCGTCGATGGTACCAGCCGATTGTCACGGATAAAGGGTCTCGATTTTCCAGCTATCGCCATCACGAGTGTAGAGATGCCGCTCGTGCAGACGATTGGGCTTGTTCTTCCAGAACTCGATTCGCTCGGCGGACACCCGGAATCCGGACCAGAAATCGGGCCGCGGGACCTCGCGTCCCGCGAATTTCTTCTTGTACTCGGCGACTCGTTCGTCGAGAGCGGTCGGAGACTCAATGGGGCGGCTTTGTTTGGAGGCCCAGGCTCCGATTTGGCTGGCACGTTGACGAGTCGCGAAGTAGGCATCAGCCTCTTCATCTGCAACTTTCGTCACCGCGCCCTCGATTCGCACCTGGATGCCGAGCGGCGGCCAGTAGAAACAGAGCGCAGCCTTGGGGTGCGCCAACAGCTCGCGTCCCTTCCGACCCTCGTAATTCGTGTAGAACACGAAGCCGCGCTCGTCGAACCCCTTGAGGAGCACGACCCTCACTGAGGGTTGTCCACCTTTTTCGATCGTTCCAAGCGTCATCGCGTTCGGCTCGGGGATGATTGAGCGATCGATTTTCTCGGCGCGCGCGTATACGCTGCGAAATCGCTCGATCGGATCCGGTGGGATCAACTAATACCTCGGCATGCTCGGATCCACTTCGTCGATCCAGCGGAGAATTCCGCCAGCCAGGTTCCTCACGTCGGCGACGCCGGCATCGGCGAGCTGCTGAGCGGCGTACATGCTTCGCGCGCCGACTTTGCAGTAGAGGATCGTCTCGCGCCTCTTGTCGAGCCGAGGTATCTCGGCGGCGATTCGATCGAGCGGAACGAGCCGAGCGCCTGGGATGTGCCCGATCTCCCACTCGAACGGCTCGCGCACATCGATGACGTCGATCTCGTCTCCCTGAGCGAGACGCTCGGCCAGAAGTGCAGGCTGAATCTCACTCACTCTGACGCCCGTCGGTGATTCGTGGGCCGCAGTGCCGCAAAACTCATCGTAGTCGATCAACGCCTTTATCTCGTGGGTGCCGCAGGCCGGACACTCGGGATCCCTTCGAATCTCAATCGTCCGGAATGCCATAGTCAGCGTGTCGATTGTCAGCAACCGTCCGACGAGTGTGTCTCCAAGCCCCAGCAACATCTTTATCGCCTCTGTCGCCTGAATGGTGC
>JBKOVX010000337.1:0-3173 GCA_046724115.1 Gemmatimonadota bacterium
GCGGCATGCGGACCAACGGCATTGCGGAGTGCTGAGTAATTACGGATTGGGAAACTAACTCCGGATTGGTTACTCGCGGCTACCGCACTTTCCACTTCGTGCCGTGGGGCGTGTCCTCGATCGCGATTCCCTTTGATTCGATCTCGGCGAGGATCCTGTCCGCCTCGGCGAACTCTCGGAGATAGCGAGCTTCGCGCCTCGCTGAGAGGCGGTCTTCCACCCACCGGGACACTTCCGGATCAGGACCGGTGGCGTCGGGAATTACATCGAGAACGGAGTTTATGCGCGCGAAAACGGCGCGAGCCGTCTCCAGCGCACGCTTGTCGACGCCATTCCGATCGAGCTCGGCGTTTGCCTTGCGCACGAACGTGAACAGCGCGCCGAGTGCGATTGGCGCGTTGAGATCGTCGAACAGGGCCGCGGTCACTTCCGCTTCCGCGTCCTCTGCGATTTTCTCCAGCTCTGGTGTCGCGGCCTTTGCCTCGGCGAGACGCTGCGCGAAATCACCAATGCGCCTCACTCCTTCTATTGACGCTTCGAGTGCCTCGCCCGACATGTTCAGCTGCTTGCGATAGTGCGTCGAGAAAACGAAATGGCGGAATGCGGCTGGCGGAATGCTCTGATCGCGCAGGTCCTGCACTGTGGCGACATTGCCGAGTCGCTTAGCCATCTTGGTGCCCTCGGTTAGCAAAAACTCACCGTGGCACCAGAAACGGGAGAACGGCTTTCCCGTCGCTCCCTCCGACTGGGCGATCTCGTCCTCGTGGTGCGGAAAGATCAAATCGACACCGCCGCAATGGATGTCGAGCGTCTCACCCAGATACTTCATCGCCATCGCCGAGCACTCGAGGTGCCACCCCGGGCGGCCGCGTCCCCAGGGTGAATCCCACGCTGCGCCAGTCGCTTCGTCCTCCGGCTTGGCGGCCTTCCAGAGCGCGAAATCCTGCGCGTTCTCCTTGGAATAATCGTCCTGGATCACGCGCGCGCCGGCTTTTACCTCGCGCGTGTCGAGCCGCGAGAGCTTGCCGTAATCCTTGAACTTATCGATCGCGAAATAGACGCTCCCGTCATCGGCCTTGTAAGCGAGCCCCCTGTCGACGAGTCGTTTGACGATCTCGATCATCTCCGGGATGTGGTCGGTCGCCTTCGGATAGATCTCGGCGTCCTGGATGCGCAGGAATGCGCGATCGGCGTGAAAGATCTTCGTGATCGGAGCCGTCACCTCGCCGATGTTCGTTCCCTGCTCGCTCGCTGCCTTGATGATCTTGTCGTCGACATCGGTGAGGTTCATCACCTGGATCACTTTCCATCCACGCAGCTTGAGGACGCGACGAAGCAGATCCTCGAACAGGAATGTGCGGAAGTTGCCGAGGTGGGCGGGACGATAGACGGTCGGACCGCAGGAGTAAATACGAACCGTCTCGCCATCGGCCGGCGCGAACGATTCGACTTTTCGCGTGAGAGTGTTGTAAAGACGGAATTCCGGGTCGGCGGGCGGCATCCGCGGAAAGTAGGCCGACCAAACTGCAACGGCAACAGAAAGCAACTACAACGGCAACAGAACACTACCGGCTACCTGCTGATCGCCGCCTGCGGATGGCTTCCGGCGTCAAAGCATTTTCTCAGCGACCCTCCATGCGGCGTCGCGTCGCGTGGTTACGGCTCGACCCTCGACGATATGGATGACGCGTGCGGCGATTCGATGCAGCTCGACGGGATTGGGCGCGGCAAGAATGATCGTGATGCCGCGTCTGGTGAGGCGAGTGAGGAGAGAGACGATGTCCTTGTCGAAGAGAAGGCCTTCGCCGCAGAGTGTCTCGTCGAGCAGAATCGCGCGCGGCGAGCCGATGAGAGACTGCGCCAGTCCCAGTCGCTGCAGCAGAGTCGGTGACAGACTGCTCACGCGCCTGGTGGCGTGGATATGAAGACAAACCTCGCGCAACGCCGATTCCACCTGCGCGGTGCGGTTGGCGGAAGAGAGGTCGTGCAGCGTCGCGTAGTACTCGAGCGCTTCGCGGACGGTGAGAAACGAGTAATAACCGGCGCGCTGTGGAGTGTAGGCGAGACCGGCGGGAACATGGTGACCGGTGATCTGCTCGCCGAACCAGCTGATGCTGCCTTCGTCGGGGCGAACCAGACCGACGAGACAAAGCAGAAGTGTCGATTTGCCCGCACCTGGCCGGCCGACGAGTCCGATGATTTCTCCGCCGTCGACGTCGAGCGAGACGTCGCGCAATGCGGGCACCGCCGTCGAACGCGATTTGGGACCGGAGTGATACGTCTTGCTGAGACCTCTGACAGACAGTGCGAGCGGCACCGGCGCGTTCTCCGTAAAGGTGTGAGCGCACGTTTGCATCGCTCTGACGCTGGGGTGCAATCGTTGGAAGGCCGCTCGAAGCATTGCATCGCGCAATGGCGTGATTCTTTCACGCGGAATCCGTTTACTTCACCGCTCGTGCTACGGGAGAATGGAAATGAAACTGTCAGTCATAAGCTGGTTGGCGCCGATCGGCATGTTCGCTGCTGCAGTTGGGTGCGGGGGAAGTAATTCGACTTCTCCCCAGTCGTCGGGGCTCGCCGGCAGCTACACCGCTTTTCAGTGGGTTACAACAGGAGGATCGGGCCAGACGAATCAGCTCGTCATAGGAAGCACGTTGCAGATCACGCTGAACAGCGATGGATCGACGACGGGGCACATGCATCTCGCCGCATCAGGCGGCAATCCAGCAGTGGAGTACGACATGGCCGGCACCTGGACTCAGAGCGGCAACAATGTCGACTTTGC
Source organism: Gemmatimonadota bacterium (assembly GCA_046724115.1). GTDB lineage: Bacteria > Gemmatimonadota > Gemmatimonadetes > Gemmatimonadales > Gemmatimonadaceae > UBA4720. The sequence continues at coordinate 2,786 of JBKOVX010000337.1, forward strand.
GCAAACCGCCGATACGTTCGTGCGCGACATGGTGTTCGCAATCCAACCGATTGCGACGGGAGTGTGGGATCTTGTCGGCGATCAGGTTTTCTCAGGAACGCGCGTCCAACTGACCCTCAGGCACGGACCCTGACCGCCAGAGCGATAACTGCGGGCGGCGCTCCCAGCTGCCGACCGCTCGCCCTACGCCGTCTTCTTGAGTGAGTGCTTCTCGCGCATCGCGATCAGATCGGGAGGCGCACTTGCAGGAACCAGCACCCCACCGTCGGGAACGGGCACACGCAGAACGAAGATGCGATCGCGCGTGCTCTTCCTGAATCCCTTCCCCTCGTAGATGCGATTGATGAGGATGCGTCGCACGATCACCATCACCGTCACCAGCATCGGC
>JBKOVX010000012.1:0-3872 GCA_046724115.1 Gemmatimonadota bacterium
GTCGACGGTCACGCCCGAGTCCGGCGAGAGGAAAAAGACAGGCGCCGGCACGATCTCCTTGCCATCGAAATCGAAGGCGTGGACGACGGGATGGATTATGGCGCCCGTGGTATCGCGGAGCGTATCTCCAACCACCACGGAGGGGTAGGGAAGCGTGTCGAACTGAATCGACAGCACCGGAAGCTTGCTGCCGCTGAGATCGGAGCAAGAGACCGCCCCAGCCAACGACACCGCAGCGATTGAGACCACCGCCAAAGCGCCAAGCCGTCTCCCCGCCTCCCGCCTCCCGCTTCCCGGCTCCCGCCTCATCATACCAGCCGGTCGGCTAATATCGTCGCGAGGTTGACGTAGGCCTGAGCCGCGGCGTCCGCCGGACTGCGCACCACCACCGGCTGGCCGGCGGCGAACGCATCGGCAGTCGCAACCGATCGCGGGATGACCACGTCGAAGACGATGTTGGCGGGAAGATGTCTTCTCACGTAGTCCACTACCCGGTCGCTGGCCGGATTGTTCGGCTCGTACATAGTGAGCAGTATCCCATCGAGCGTCAGGCGCTCGTTGACGTTCACAATGTCCTGGATCATGCGCAGGATCTGCGGTGTTGTTTGCAGCGCCAGTGGCTCGCACTGGAGCGGGACGATGACGTGCTCTGCTGCGCCCAGCACTTTTCTGGTGATGCTGCCGAGTCCGGGCGGCGTATCGACGACGACGACCTGACAGCGCTGCTCTGCCATGTGCAGGAGGTCCTGGAGAACGTCGGTCTCCCGGACCAGCCCCGCGTAAGTCGCGTGATCCGAGGCGTCCGCGACCGAGCCGGCGAGGATCACTCTCAGCCACGGCAGCGCCGTCGGCAGGATGATGTCTCTTAGCTCGCGCTCACCGTTGAGGTAATCGGCGAAGCCAGCCGTTTCGTGACCGCGCGCCAGGCCCGACCCGTACCGAACCGAGCCCTGCGGATCCACGTCGATGAGCAGCGTCTTCATTCCGCGGCGCGCAAACGCGGCGGCGAGATTTACAGCGGTGGTGGTTTTGCCAACTCCTCCCTTCTGGCTTACGACAGCGAGGACAGCACCCATCTATTCTAGGATCCCGGGGTACTCACTCGTCTTCATCTTCGCGCTCTGCGCCGGAGGTTCGGCACCTTTCATCTCGTCGAGCGTTTTCTGCGCGTGCTTCACCCAGCGCTCGGCCTCTGGGCTGCGCGGTGGATCCATGAGGAATGCCTCGAGATGATACGCGGCGTCACTGACGTCGCCACGACGCAGCAGAAGGAAGGCCAGGCCGTAGTGAGCGCCGGAGAGCTTGGGCTCGATGGCGAGGGCGCGCCGGTAGCAACGAATCGCCTCGTCGAGCTGACCAAGCTTCGAGTAAGCGATCGCCATGTTCTGAAGAACTTTATGATTGTTGGGTTTTTGACGGAGAGCGAGCCGGTATGACGTCAGCGCGGCGTCGTAGTCGCCCTGACGTTCGAGCGCGAGCGCCTCACTGAGGTAATCGAGATTCTCGGGCTGATGTTTCGGCTTTCCGCCACCGGTGAGGCGGTCCCAGAATGACATTTGGTCGAATCTACCGACTATGATGTTAGAGGGCTAGCTTAACCTAACTGCTTTACTCCGAACAATTTGAGAGCGAAATGTCACCGCGCAAACGCACCGTAGATGCTGCCAAAGGCGTGCTCGAAATCGAATGGCCGTTCTTCGGCGAGATGTCGCGCGGACTGGCCCTAAAGGTCGCCCGCGCCTACGACCCCGACCTGGTCATCGGGATTGCGACGGCGGGCGTGATCCCCGGAGCGGTCATAGCGGCAATTCTCGGGCGCGAATTTCATTCTCTGGTGGTGAGCCGGAAGTACCACTCGGCGCGGACGCGCGAGATGCCCGAGATATTCGGCACTGCGCCGCGCGAGGTGAGGGGGCGCCGAGTGTTGATCGTCGATGAAACTTGCGATTCGGGCGATACTCTTCGACTCGCTATCTCGGCGGTGCAGGAAGCGGGAGCGGCGGAAGTGCGGACGGCGGTTGCGTTTCGGACTGGCAATTACGCGCCGGACTTTCACGCGATCGCTACTGAGGCCACGATTGTCCTGCCGTGGGATCGGGAGATTCTTGTCGACGGAGAGCTCAAGCCGAATCCGTTGTACGCCGAGGCTCTTGGTGGTTAACTGCGAATTGAGGGTTGCGGACTAACACAGTAGTCCGGAGTTCGGACTAATTGAGGAGTACGGATCGAGAACACGCCTGCGAATGGTTCGTAGTTATTTGCGAGCGCAGTGCGGAGCCGTGGCTGTTAGTTCCGAACTCTCAACATGACTGCGAATTTGCTGCGAACCCTTTCGAAGGCGTGTCCTGGCTCCGAAATCCTCAATTAGTCCGCACTTCGGACTGCTAAGTTAGTCGGCAACCCTCAATCCGCAGTCAAAACTCTCCCGCCCCAATCGACTCCCATTTCTCTCCTCGCGCGACGCGCTCGTACGCGTGCTCGAGCATCTCCGCATTTCCCGCGAGGAACCGGCAACGCGCTGTCCCTCCCACGCTGCACTCGACCTCCATGACGGCAACCGGATACTCGGCGAGGCAGCCAAGAAATCCAGCCAGAGTACCCGTTGTGAGATGGCAGCCGCGTTCGCCTTCACCGCGCAGCTGCGCCTCCCAGCAACCTTCGATGTCGATCACGGCGAGCGCGTCGTGGAGGGAGCGGAAGGTGACGCGCCCCCAGCCCGCGTTCTGGAAAAATTCGCCGGCGCGCTGGGAGAACACGTCGATCGGAAGATCTTCTGCCTTCCGCGATCCGCGATCGGCCAACCACGTCTCGAACGCGTCGAAGAGCGAGCCGGCGCCGGCGTAGCCGGCTTCACGCAGCGCGTCGGGTCCGCCGCCGCTGGCGCCGGCGACGCGCAGGCGCAACTCCCGCAGCGTACGCTGCGCCAGGCCGATGAGTTCGGGAGTTACGGTGGGTGCCATGCTGACTTAGGACGATCTCACGCGGAAGATGTTGCGGCAGAACCAATTCGACGCAAGAGCTCGGCCTCGTCGATGATCTCGACGCCGAGGCTTTTTGCTTTGTCGAGTTTGCTGCCGGCTTCCTCGCCGGCGACGAGGAAGTCCGTCGCTTTTGAGACGGAGCCGGTGACGCGGCCGCCGGCGGCCTCGATGGTGGCGGTCGCCTTCGTCCTGCTCAGCGTCGGTAATGTACCGGTGATGACGACAGTCTTTCCGCTCAGCGCTCCACCGGCGGCGACCGCGCGCGGCTCGGTGAAACTGACGCCCGCGGCTCTCAGCTTTTCGACGAGGCGTCGTCCGCTCGGATCGGAGAAATAAGCGACGACTCCGTTCGCGATCGTGGCGCCCATCCCGCGCACGGCAAGAATGTCGTCGGCGGATGCTGCCATCAACGCATCGAGAGTTCCGAAGTGCTGGGCCAGCACCTGCGCCGCGATCGCTCCGACGTGCCTGATCCCCAGGGCGTTGAGAAGACGACTGAGCGGCTGCGCTTTCGACGCCTCGATCGCCGCGATCAGCCCGTCGGCGCCCTTGTCGGCGTATCCTTCCAGCTCGAGCAGCTGCTCGCGGGTGATTGAGTAGAGATCGCCGGGATCCTTCACCAGGCCTGCCTCAACGAGCTGCTCGATTCGCGCGTAGGAGAGTCCGCGGATATCCATCGCCCCGCGCGATGTGAAGTGTACCAGTCCTTCGAGTTGTCGCCCTGGACAGGCGACGTTCGGGCAGTAGATCGCCGCCTCGTCTTCTTCACGCGTCAACGGCGTTCCGCAGACCGGACACTTCTTCGGCATCCGCCACGGCTTCTCGCTGCCGGTCCGCTTGTCGGGAATCGGCGCGATGATCTGTGGAATTACTTCACCCGCTCGTTTGACC
>JBKOVX010000338.1:0-2400 GCA_046724115.1 Gemmatimonadota bacterium
GTATACCCCTCCTTGACTAAAATGTTACCGACCGGTAACATAGGGGGTAATTACACGTGTTACCGATCGGTAACATACTATATGTTCTTGCGAAGTGCCACCACCAGTTGCTGTAGCAGTCCCCCGCCACGGAGTCGTGCAACATGAGTTCCACATTCTCTCGCGCCAAGTCGGCGTCCCTCAGAATTCACGCCGGCGGCTGGGCCGCCGCTGCCGTCTTCACACTCTCCGCCGCGTGTCGTAAGGACCAGCCCCCGATGCAGCCGCCACAGGTCACGGTCGCGCCCGCGATCGAGCGAACGGTCGCTGACTGGGACGAGTTCACCGGACATTTCGAAGCCGTCAACTCAGTCGAAGTGCGTCCGCGCGTCGGCGGCTTCATCCAACGGGTCGCCTTCACCGAAGGCGCGACCGTGCATCAGGGTGATGTCCTCTTCGTCATCGATCCGCGTCCGTTCCAGGCCGAAGTCTCGCGGCTCGAGGCCGTGCTTGCCCAGGCGAAGACGCGCAGTCAGCTCGCCGGAATGGAAGTCGAGCGCGCCCAGAAACTCGTGAGCAGCCAGGCTATTTCCCGCGAGGAGCTCGACGCCCGTACCAGCGGTCAGGCCGAGGGCACTGCGGGTATCCGCGCCGCCGAAGCCGCGTTGCAAGTCGCTCGGCTGAATCTCGAGTGGACGGTCGTGCGCGCGCCGATCTCCGGACGCGTCGGCCGCGCCGAGATCACACCCGGGAACGTGGTGCAGTCGGGACCGCCGTCGCCGACGCTCCTGACCACCATCGTCTCGCTCAATCCGATCTACGTCTATTTCGACACCGACGAGCAGGCATACCTCAAGTACATGAGTGGCACCGGGGCAGGGCCGAACGGTCGCGAGGTGCAGGTCGGCCTCGCCAACGAGACGGGATTCCCACACGAAGGAAGACTCAATTTCGTCGACAACCGCGTCGACGGAGCATCGGGAACGATTCGCGCCCGCGCGCTGCTGTCGAACCCCAACGATCTCTTCACACCGGGATTGTTCGCGCGCGTGCGACTCCTCGGCAGTCAGCGCCATCCGGCGACGCTCGTCCAGGACCAGGCGATCGGCACCGATCAGGACCGGAAGTTCGTGCTGGTGCTGAAGAATGACAACAGCGTCGAGTACAGACCCGTTGTAACGGGTCGCGTCGTCGACGGGCTCCGCGCTGTGGACTCCGGACTCAAGCCCGGCGAGCGCGTCGTCATCAACGGCATGCAGCGGGTTCGTCCAGGGATGAAGGTCTCCGCCACAAACGCTGCCATGGTAGCCGAGAGCGCCGCGCCGGCGCCCGCGGCACGGTAGCGCAACTTTTTCCGAGTACCTCCCGTGCGTTTCTCACGCTTTTTCATCGACCGCCCGATTTTCGCGGTCGTGCTGTCGCTGGTCATTCTTGCCGGCGGTTTGATAGCAGTTACGCAGCTCCCGATCAGCGAGTATCCGGAAGTCACGCCGCCGACCATCACCGTCAGCGCGATATATCCTGGCGCCAACCCGACAGTGCTGGCGCAGACCGTGGGCACGCCGCTCGAGGACGCGATCAACGGTGTCGAGCGGATGCTGTACATGACGTCGTCCGCGTCGGCCGATGGCACCTTCAATCTCACCGTCACCTTCCAGATCGGCACCGACGTCGATCTGGCGCAGGTGCAGGTGCAGAACCGGGTGAATCAGGCGCTGGCGCGATTGCCGGAAGAGGTGCGCGCGCTTGGCGTCGTCACGCAGAAGCGTTCGCCCGACATCACGATGGTCGTGCACCTCTTTTCTCCTGACGGCCGCTACGACCCCGTCTATCTCCGCAACTACGCGTTGCTGAACGTCCGCAACGACCTCTCCAGAATTCCCGGCGCCGGCCAGGTGATCGTGTTCGGCGCGGGCGACTACGCCATGCGCGTCTGGCTCGATCCGAACCGGGTCGCATCGTACGGATTGTCGGCGAGCGACGTCGTCCAGGCAATTCGCGAGCAGAATCTCCAGGTCGCCGCGGGCACCGTCGGCGCGCCGCCGGTGAATGATCCGGTAGCCTATCAGCTGACGGTCGTCGCGCGCGGCCGGCTCACTGATGAAAAGGAGTTCGGCAACATCATCGTCAAGACGGGCGCTGGCGGAGCCGTCACCCGTCTCCGCGATGTCGCCCGCATCGAGCTCGGCCCGGGAACGTACGGCCTGCGCGCCTTGCTCGACAACAAGCCGGCCGTCGCGATCGTAGTGTTCCAGTCTCCGGGCTCGAACGCGCTGGCGCTCTCCAGCGCAATTCGCGCGAAGATGGCAGACCTGAAGACCCGCTTCCCGCAGGGAGTCGAATGGTCTTCAGTGTACGATCCGACTTTGTTCGTCCGCGATTCGATACGAGAGGTGGTCTACACGCTTCTCCTCGCTACGC
>JBKOVX010000260.1:0-2530 GCA_046724115.1 Gemmatimonadota bacterium
GGCGTATGTAGCTAAAGTTTCCTCGAAAAACCGGTGACTTTCCCTCTCGGGAATCGTTTGCAACTGTACGCCTCGCCACTCCATAGAGTTGCAAAGGTCGCGATCCGGCGGCCGGGAACCTAAGCTCTTGCGGTCAGTATAAATGAAAGTAGTCCAAGGAGTTAGAGTTGCTTAGAGTCATTCTCACTGCCCTGACGGTGACCCGCGCTGGTGATGGCCTGCCGGTCAAGTCACCGACAGACGTAGGCATGTCCAGCAGCCGTCTAGCCGCGATTCAGCGCGTGATAGAGCGCGGGATCAAAGCCGGAGGCTACCCCGGCGCCTCGGTCGTTGTAGGTAGAAAGGGCGCGGCGGTTTTTGAGAAGGGATTCGGCAGACTCTCCTGGAGCGAGAGCAGCACCCCGGTAGACGCCCAGCGCACCATCTACGACATCGCCTCGCTAAGCAAGGTCGTCGGCACCACGACGGCCATCATGATCCTCTACGACGAAAAAAAGATCGGGCTGGACGACCCGGTCGTGAACTATATCCCGACCTTTGGCGGTGGCGATAAGGACAGAGTCACCATCCGCCAGCTGCTCACGCATACATCAGGTTTGCCGGCTGGACGCGACATATGGCGCATCGCCCAGACCCCCCTCGAGGCCCGTGCGCTGGTCCTCAGCACCCCCCTCGAAGGCAGGCCAGGCGCCCAGTATATCTATTCCGATTTGGGGGCGGACATTCTCGGCCTGTTGGTCGAAGTCGTCTCTGGCGAGCCCCTCGACAAGTTCCTCAACCGGCGTGTCTTCGAGCCGTTGGGGATGAATGAGACGATGTATCGTCCGTCGGACTCCCTGAAGTACCGCATCGCTCCCACCGAAGTCACTCCGCCCCGCGGCTATCCGCTGAGAGGCGAGGTCCACGATGAGAACGCCTACGCCCTGGGTGGCGTCGCGGGTCACGCTGGCCTTTTCAGCACCGCCGCTGATCTCTCCGTTTTTGCCCAAATGATGCTCAATGGCGGCGAGTACAACGGCGTGCAGATCATCAGCAAGCCGACCGTGGAACTCTTCACCTCGAGAGCGTTCGGGCACCGCGCGCTGGGTTGGGACACCGCCGAGGGTGATTACGGTTCCGGCCGATTCCTGGGGCCGACGGCCTACGGGCACACTGGCTTCACCGGCACGTCGATGTGGATCGATCCGGAGCGCGAGATGTTCGTGATCCTGTTGACCAACCGCGTCCACGCTGCTCGCGCGCTGCGTCCGGCGAAAGTGATCTCCGATGTCCGCGCCGACCTCTCCGATGCCGCAGTGCTGTCGGTTCTCGACGGGCCGAAGGTTTCGGGATCGCGGAGCTTCCGCGCTGACCGCGAAGTCGGCTGGAACCCCGCGCCCCGCGCTGTGAGACGTCGTCACGGCTCGTCACGCCACCACACCATCGCCAGTGCCAGCTCGAGAAGCCGCTCCTCAGCGGCCAGGAAGAGCAGCTCCAGCAAGAAGAAGAGCGCCAAAAAGCATTAGATTAGGGGGATGAGCGAGTCAGTTCCCGCCTCCCCCCTCCCGCTTCCCGCTTCCCCCTCGGGAGAAGCTTCGAGCACCCCTGGCATCGTGTCCGAAGACCAGGTCAAGCTCGCGCTGCGGCGCGTCAAGGATCCTGATCTCCAGCTCAACATCATCGATCTGGGTCTGGTCTATGGCATCGCCGTCGACGGCACGACGGTGAAAATCGACATGACCCTGACATCGCCGGCGTGCCCATCAGGCCCTGAGCTGATGACCAACGCCGAGAAGGAAGTCAGCACGCTGCCCGGCGTGGAGAAAGTGGAAGTGAATTTGGTCTGGATGCCCTTCTGGACGCCCGAGAAGATGGAACCGCGCGTGAGGGCGTACCTCGGTTTTTAGCAAGGTGGGCACTGCGGTCGGACAGGTCCCCTCCAGACGCCTTCGCTTCACGGTAGCCCTGCACGCACTCGCATTGGCGATCGGCTGCGCGACAAATCCGTCGCAATCGTCCAAGCCGTCGCCTCGCCTCGCTGGGGCGGGCTGTCTCGACTCTCTCCACGCGTCGGATTCGATCGCCGCGATCATCAAGATGTCTGTGGTGTCGCAGGACACCGCGGTGAAATTGCCGGCGGATTTCGAAGGGATGTTCGTCGAGGAGTTTCGCTCGCACTTCAAGGTCCCGACTCGGCTCCCACTGAGCGTGGTGATGGGATCGCCGCCCTGCGATTCACTCGGAAAACGTTGCGCGGGTGGGGCGCTCAACATCGGCGCCGTCGCTTACGCAACAGCCCACGACGATGGAAAACTGTCAGACATTCAGGTGATCGACGCCGCCCTTACACCGGCGCTCAGGGACAGCGTCACAGCTGCTTTACGGGCGATGTCGAAGGACCTGACTGTCCCATCAACTGGCGAGGCCAAGTCCGTACCGCTACTGATGCACCTGGGACCCGAGATGAATCCGGACACGGTTCCAGCCGAGCGGCGCGTTTTTCGGGCCAGGGTCCCGCGCTATCAGCTTCCCTTCCGGTATGCCTCAATGC
>JBKOVX010000318.1:0-4645 GCA_046724115.1 Gemmatimonadota bacterium
TTCGATATCAGATCGATCGTCGCGAAGTTTTGAAACACCCGCACCGGATCCGCCGAGCTGAGAACTGTTACCGCACTCGTCAGGCGGATGCGACTCGTTCGGGCGGCAGCCGCGCCCAGGATCACAGCGGGAGCAGAGTCGAGGTAATCCTTGCGTTGGTGCTCGCCGATTCCGAAGACATCGAGACCAACCGGATCGGCGTACTCGATCTGCTCGATCAGATTCCGTATGCGATCAGCGGGACTCTCGGCGCGGCTAGCGTCATCGTGCGCCGCGGCGAAGCTGTCAATTCCGATTTCCACTTGCAGCCTCCGCCATCTCGGTCTTGCCGCCGGTGCCCGTATCGCGCGCAAGCTCGCTGATGCGCGGCATCTTCCCTTTCATGTACAGCTCCGAGAGACGAATGATATCGGTGCGACTTTCACCGATGAATGGCCCATGCTGCACGATTGGCACGTGCTGCCGCTCTCCGGCGTAGAGCACAACCCGCGCGCCGTCTTCAGCGCCGGTGATGCGGACCGTATTGAGCGTCGACGTCTTGGTTTCCGCCTCAGCGAGCCAACCGACCTGTCCGGCTGTCAGTCGAGTACGATCCTCACCAACCGAGACGGCCCCATCCAATACATATAGAAAGCCGTTGTAGGAATCCGGCAGGTCCTGGTTGAGCTGCGCGCCGGGTTCGATCCGAATATCCACCAGCGTCACGGGAACGTAGTTGTGCGTCGTCGCATGCGCAGAGCCCGACGTTCCGCTATAAACGCGTGCCTCCACACCTGGCTCCTTACGCACCGGCGCCGACTCGCGAGCGATGTGCTCGAACCTTGGCGCGGACCAGCGCGCGCTCCCCGTCAGCGTCAACCACAGCTGCAGGATTCGACTCTTGCCGACAGGTACGACGTCCTCGTTATGAATGACGCCGCTTCCGGCCGTCATCCAGACGACGTCTCCCGTTCTCAGAGTTCCTTCGTCGCGATCGCGAAACTCGCCTTCGACGACGAAGGTGACGGTCTCGAATCCGCCGTGCGGGTGTGCGCCACCCGCCGGGCGTCCCGGCTCGAGATCGATGCGATCATCCATCAACAGAATGAATGGATCGCTGCGCGCAAAGTCGTTTGGCTCGACGACCGCGACCGCGGTGTGTCCCTCACCCATGAATCCCGGCGACGGCGGAGCCGTCGTCACTACTCTTTCGATGCCACGATCTGACATGGTCACGCTCTCACTGTTGTGATCGGGCGACGACGGAGCGCCAGATTGACGAACCCGCCGGCGACACCCAGCGCCAGAGCGATCCACGTGAATGAAGTGGACCAGCGGCCGGCGAAGCCGAGCAGCGCGTCGAGAGAGTACTCGCCGTACCCGGTAAGCGCGAGACCGAACGCGGCAGCACCGTAAAGCAAGGGCAGCTCGATACCGTTGTTAGTGGCGAACAATCCGTGCTCCAGGTGAACTGTGACAGCGGCAACTATCATGACGGAAAGCATGAGCGCCGGGCCGATCGGGCCGAGGAAACCCAATGCGACGAGCAGTCCACTGACGATCTCGCTGATCGACGCCGCCGCTGCGAAAGCAGGGCCGGGTTGAAAGCCGAGCTGCACGAAGAATTCTCCGGTTCCGCGGAGTCCATAGCCTCCGAACCACCCCAATAGCTTCTGCGTTCCGTGCGCGGCCATGATCAGGCCGATGACAAGTCTTACGATCAGCACCCCGATACTGAAAGTCTGTGGATCCGGTGCGTAGGTACCCATGGCGCATTCCCCTTAGTCACTGTAGGTTACTTGGTAACTGTGAGTAACCTATGTGGGACCGGCGCGGCGAAAAAGAAGGCACGCGAAGGTGCCCCAGAAACTTTGGAGTAACCAATGGCAAAAACGCCCATCAAGCGGCCGGCCGAGCTGGAGTACACGCCGCAGAACTGCCATGCGAGGGAGATGCTCATTCGCATCGGCGATAAATGGTCGGTGTATGTCATCCACCTCCTCGACGAAGCGGGTACGCTCCGCTTCAACGAGCTGCGATCGCAGGTGGATGGAATCAGCCAGCGCATGTTGACGGTGACGCTGCGCGGAATGGAGCGCGACGGTCTGGTGACGCGTAAGGTCTACCCCGAGGTTCCGCCGCGGGTGGAATACTCGCTCACGTCGCTCGGCAAAACGCTGCGTCAGCTGGTACGTGGACTCGTCGACTGGTCCGGTGCGCACCTCGCTGAGGTCGACGCCGCACGCGCCGCGTACGACGCGCGCAACTCTCGGCGCGCGCAGCTGACGCCTCGCCTCGAGGAACGCTCGCATGCATTGGCAAAGCGACTTCGTCGTGATGGTGGACGCAAAGTAGCGGGCGAAAGAGCGCGTTAACCAAACGGTTCGTCACGGTGGCGCGCGGCGAAATGAAACGAATCGTTGCCGGATTGCTCGCTCTCGCCAGCGCGCCTGCGTCGGCGCAGACATCCCAGCGCACCTACGCCAATCCGATCGACATCGACTACCGCTACAACTTCGAGCAGCACAACGAAGGGATCTCGTATCGCTCCGGCGCCGATCCGGTGATCGTGGTCCAGCGCGGTGAGTACTATCTCTTCGAGACGATCGGCGATGGCTACTGGCGCTCGCGCGATCTCGGCACCTGGCAACACATCACTCCGTCGCGGTGGCCGCTCAACGACGTCGTGGCACCGGCCGTTCTCTCAGTCCGCGACACGATTTACCTCCTGCCGAGTACGACGAGTCCGTTGCCGATCCTGATGCTGACAGAGCCGGCCACGGGACGGGTCGAATTCTACAACCGGCGGCTGCCGTGGCTACCGATGGCGCGCGCATATGAGCCTGGCGTGTTCGCGAAGCCGGATTCGGTCCAGCCGGGTCCGTGGGATCCACAGTTCTTCTACGATTCGGCGACGGACCGGTGGTTCCTCTATTGGAACTCGTCGAACGTTTATCCCCTCAACGTCATCGAGCTGGACAAGAGCAAGCGGCTCGCATACAAGGGAACTCCACACTGGCTGTTCGGCCTCGATCCAGACGAGCACGGCTGGGAGCGTTTCGGCCAGAATCATCGCGACACGACCGTGCGTCCGTTCATCGAAGGCTCGTGGATGACGAAATACAACGGACGCTACTATCTGCAGTACGGCGCGCCGGGCACCGAGTACAACGTCTACTCCACCGGCGTCTACGTCGCGGACAATCCACTCGGCCCGTTCACATACGCGCCCTACAATCCGGTCGCTTACAAGCCCGGCGGATTCGTCCACGGCGCCGGACACGGCAACACGTTCCAGGATGTCTATGGCAACTGGTGGAACACCGGCACGCCGTGGATCGGCTACAACTGGAACTTCGAGCGCCGCATCGGTCTACATCCGGCGGGATTCGACGCGGACGGCCAGCTGCACGTCGATACTCGCTTCGGAGATTTTCCGCACTGGCTGCCGACAAAGGCGACGCGCACGAGCGACGAGCTGTTCACCGGCTGGATGCTTCTCTCCTACCACAAGACTGCGACCGCGTCGTCGGCGCGCGACAGTTTTCCGGCGGGCAATGCAACCGACGAGAATCCACGCACGTTCTGGGTCGCCGCCCAGAATCGCCCGGGCGAATGGCTAACAATCGACCTCGGCCGCGATTACGATGTGAAGGCGATCCAGGTCAACTACGCGGATTACAAGTCTGGTCTTTACGGCACAGACTCCACCGTATACACGCAGTTCCGTTTGAGCGCCTCGCCCGACGGGCGACAATGGAAACAAGTCGCCGACCTTTCGCGCGAGCCGAGGCGAGATCGATCCAACGCATACGTGGAGCTTGCCACGCCGACGCGCGCGCGTTTCGTTCGGTATGAGCACGTCCACATCGGCGCTGCGAATCTCGCAATCGCTGACATTCGCGTGTTCGGAAACGGTACGGGCAGTCGCCCTCGCACACCCGTTGACCTGGCTGCAAAGCGTGATCGAGACGAGCGCGATGCAACGATCACGTGGCGCGCGGTGCCAGGCGTCGTCGGGTACAACCTCCGCTGGGGAATATCGCCATCGAAGTTGTACCAGACCTATCAACGTTTCGCCGACGAAGGAACGTCGCTCGAGCTCCGCGCGCTCACCGTCGGCCAGCAGTATTGGGTCGCGATCGAAAGCTTCGACGAGAACGGCGCCTCGACGCTCAGTGCGACGGTACCCATTCGTTGAATGAAACTGCTGGAAACCAAACTCCGACGCGGCGCATCTAACGAGCAACTTCAGACGGGAGACATGGTGCTCAGGAACATGCGGTTGGCACAGTTGCTAACGCGGAGCGCCTGCTACTGTCTGGGTCGACACGAAGACCCACGCCGTGCTACGCGTGCGTTATGATATCACTGCGCGCAGTATGAGCTTCACCGACGAGCGTGTTACGCCGCTGCGCGGGTAGAGCTTGAATCAGGAGGTGCTCCGGTGGCGACAAAGACTCAACACGATGTAATCATCCGAGAGGCAGACGCGTCCGACGCGTCGATCATCGCCAGCATCTACAATCACTACGTTGCCGAAACGATCGTGACGTTCGATGAACAACCCGTCACCGTGGCGGAGATGGCTCGGCGCGTCGAAGAGGTTCAGACTGCATCGCTGCCGTGGCTCGTCGCTGAGCAAGAGAATCGCGTGGTGGGATAC
>JBKOVX010000373.1:0-5918 GCA_046724115.1 Gemmatimonadota bacterium
TCAGCTCCACCGACCGGATCGCGTCGTCGTTGCCGGCGATCGGAACGGTGATCAGATCCGGATCGGCGTTCGTGTCGACGAGCGCGATGATCGGAATCCCCAGCTTGTTGGCCTCGTTGACCGCGATGCGCTCCTTCTTGGAGTCGATCACGAACATGAGTCCGGGCAATCTCGTAAGGTTCTTGATACCAGCAAGGTTCTTGGAAAGTTTGTCGCGCTGACGACTCATCATCAGCTGCTCTTTCTTGGTGTAGTTCTCAAAATCGCCACCAGCTTCGCTGCCCGCCTCCAATTCCTTCAACCGTCTAACCTGTTTCTTCACGGTCTGGAAGTTGGTGAGCAACCCGCCCAGCCATCTCTCCGTCACGTACATCGCGCCGCAACGCTCGGCTTCGCTCTTCACGATATTGACGAGCTGTCGCTTGGTGCAGACGAAGAGGACATTGTCGCCCCGAAGGATGACTTCGCGGGCGAGCTTCTGCGCGAGCTCCAGCTGACGCAGCGTCTTCTGCAGGTCGATGATGTGAATGCCGTTGCGTTCCGCGAAGATGAAACGACGCATCTTCGGGTTCCAACGACGGGTCTGGTGTCCGAAGTGGACACCGGCTTCGAGTAGCTGCTCCAGGTTTGGTTGAGACATTAAATAGTGATTTCTTCGGTTTATCGCTTCGAGAACTGGAACTTCTTGCGTGCCTTGGGACGGCCGGGCTTCTTGCGCTCGACCGCTCTCGCGTCACGCGTCAACAGCTGCAGGTCGCGGAGCTTCCTGCGATGAGATTCATCCAACTTCACCAGCGCCCGTGCGACGGCGAGTCGCAGCGCACCAGCCTGTCCGGTCAGCCCGCCACCTTCCACCTTCGCCTTGACGTCGTAACGTCCGAGCGTGTCGGTGATGGTGAACGGCTGCTGAATAGCAGAGACGTGCGCGGGACGCGGAAAGTAATCTCCGAGCGTGCGACCGTTCACGGACCACTTGCCGGAGCCGGGCTTGATGTACAACCGGCAGACGGCTTCTTTCCGCCGGCCGATGGTGTGCGTGTTATCCGAGGCCATTACTTCTCACCTTTCTTGAGGTCGAGCACTTTCGGCTGCTGCGCCGCGTGCGTGTGCTTGTCGCCCGCAAAAACACGCAGCTTGTTCCGAAGCTTCTGGCGTCCGAGCGCAGTCTTGGGCAGCATGCCGTAGACGGCTTTCTCGATCACGCGCTCCGGGTGCTTGGCGAGCATTGTCTCGAACGGCATGAACCGCTCGTGACCCATGTAGCCGGTGTGCCTGAAGTACCGCTTCTGTTCCGCCTTTCGACCCGTGACGCGCACCTTCGACGCGTTGATCACGATGACATTGTCGCCCGTATCCATATGGGGCGTGAACATCGGCTTGTGCTTGCCACGGATGATCTTCGCGACCTCGGTCGCCAAACGCCCGAGAACTACGTCCTCGGCGTCGACGATGTACCACTGGTGCTCAATATCCCGCGGGGTCGCGGAGTATGTCTTCATGTGTAGCGGAACGTATGTAAGTGCCGGCCCCCTTTCGTTCGAGTGGGTTCCGAGCGGTTAATTGCGACTAAGTGGTTTTGCGACAGCCTTTTAAGGTATCCGGGCCCGGACAATGTGTCAACCGCGGCTCCTCTCGAAAAAAGCAAAGGGCCGAGCATCGCTCGGCCCTTTGTAAAACCAGCAAAAAAGGTTCTAGAGCCAGCTCGCAACCCCACCGTGGTGTCCGCATGCTCCTCGCCGGTGAGTCGCATGTGAATACAGTCCGTCCTTGCACCGAGCGATGGCACCGGCTGGGTTGTTGTCGTCAGCGCCGCCATTTCCTGCAACCACTGCCGAGTTACTGCTAGCGCGAGTGCGCGCCGTGGCCGACGCGCGTGGCGGCGCCGCTGTGCGCGGTGCGGGAATCGGAGCACCGGTCGTCTTCGACGTTGCCTCTGCACCCTTCGCTCCGCCGTGGCCGGAGCAGGTTCCCCGTCCGGTCGAGTTCGATGTCGTTCCGTCGGCGCAGATCGTGGTGACCTGGGCTCCGGCGGTCTTCTTCGTTACAGCTTTCGCCGCCTTGGTCTCACTCTTTACGACTTTCTTTTCGCGGGAGACAGCTTTCTTATCGACACCGCCGTGGCCTGAGCAGGCGCCCCGCCCCGACGAGACCGAGGTCGTTCCATCTTTGCAGATCGTCGCCGCCGCTTGTGCGCTGAGCGTGCCCGCCGACACGGCCAGTGCAGTCGCGGTCACAGTAGCGAACAGCCAATTCCGAGATGAGAGCATGCTACCTCCTCGACTCCAATGGGAAGAAGGCGAGAAGATGCTGGACTGAAGCTTACAGCACGTTTACAACTGCTTTGTCAGTAGTCCTGCAGCGCGGACATCAGCAGGCGGCAAGCTCTTCCGCTGGTCAGCAGCTGATTATTCGAGCGCAACGAGGAGCGTGCCTTTCTCGACGGCCGTTCCTGGCACTACCTCGACGCTCTTGACGGTCCCCGACGAGGTGGCGCGAAGCTCGTTCTCCATCTTCATCGCTTCCATCACGATGACTCCCTGGCCCGCTTCCACCACATCACCGGCGCTGACGTTGACCCTCACAATCAGTCCCGGCATCGGCGCCAGCACCGGTGCCGGACCGGAGGGAGCGGCGTTGGCGGCAGAGAGATCACGAATCGCGCGCGTCCGCTCGTCGAGGGCTTCGATATCGAAGCGATACCCGTCGACCCAAAGAGCATATCTCCCGCGCCCCTGTTTCCGTTCCGCCACGACGCGATAGACTCGTGTCCCGAGCTTGACCACCCGAACCGGACTGTTCTCGACATCCGATAGCTCGGCGTGCACGGCTGCTTCTGCCTCGTACGCGACGCCACTCGGTTCAATGGCGACGGTTTTTCTCGCTCCGTGCAGCTCGACGATGTATTTCATGCCAAATGCACAGCGGGCTTCAGCTCGCACACTGTTTCCACGTGCGCCGTTTGTGGAAACATGTCGAAGGCACGAACGGACTCGATCCCGTAGCTGGGCAATCGCGAAAGGTCGCGAGCGAGTGTCGCCGGGTTGCAGCTCACGTAAATCACTGACCGCAGATGGCCGGCTTCCTTCTCCAGAGTCTCAGTCACGCGCGCGTCGATGCCGGCACGCGGTGGATTGAGAAGTACGACATCCGCGGGAAGAACGCCGGGCAGTGCTTCTTCGACGCGAGCGCGAATCGCGCGCGACGGCTCCCGCAGCTTCGATGCCGACCAGTCGGACGCGTCCGCATCGAGCTCGATCGCGGTCACGGTAATGCCAGCCTCGCCAAGAGCGACGGCAGTGTGACCGGCGCCCGCGTACGCATCGATCACGGATGATGGTTTGTGGGCGAGCACGCGCTCGATCACATATCCGCGCAGGACCTCGGCCATCTCGCTGTTGATCTGAGCGAACGAAGCGCTGGGCGAGCGATCCTGTCGCTTGTCGAGGAGAAGCCGCCGAGGTTGATCATCGGCCGGCTCCCACCAGACCGCTGCCAGAGACGGCACCGCCGCCAGGAACTGCTCGCGCGCGCCCCAGCTCAGTCCACCGATCATCACGAATGTTGGTCCGCCGCTCGTGATGCGAACACTACCGCGCAGCTCCTTGGCATCGGGAAAGTAGGCGTCGGCTTCCATGATCTCGCGCCAGGCGGAGACCACGCTGCGATCCGTGATCGGACAATCGGACAAAGGGAAAATGCGCGACGGGTCGTCGTACGGATGCAGCCCCGCAATCCACCGCGCGCCTCGCCGCCGCATGGCGAGCGTGAGTTTGGTGCGGTATCGCCAATCCTTGGGACTCCGCTCGATAGGCGGCAGGTCGACCTCTCGCTTCCCGATGCGTTGCAGCGCGTCGCGGATGATGACTCGCTTCGCCTCGAGCTGCGCTTCGTAGCTGAGATGTTGCAGCTGACACCCGCCACAGTTGTCCTTCGTGTAGTGCGGGCACGGCGGATCGATTCGCGACGGTGATGGGGTGACGACACTGCGCAATGATCCGCGCGCGAAATGGCCCTTGCCCGAGATCTGCGCAGTCACGACATCGCCCGGCGCGGTGCGCGGAACGAAAACAACGAGGCCGTTGTTTCTGCCGACGCCGTCGCCACCGGCCGCGATCGAATCGATCGATACGCTTATGACCGGCATTAGCTGCGCAAACCCTCCACGCGCGCTGCCTGCTTCCAGGAATCCAGACTCTCCTGGCGGCGAGCCGGTGTCGCGCCGTTCACCTCCATGGTGACAGACCGCGCGGATCGATCGCGTTCGGCCAGCAGCGCGCCGGCAATCGCCGCAATCCGGGTTGCCTCATCGCTCGGCGGGCGGCTGAGTATTTCCGGGAGCCGACGCTCGAGCCACTGAATGTCGATCGCTCCACGCCGGAACTCGTCGTCGTCCATCACCCGAACATGAAAGTCTCGTGAAGTTTCGATGCCGCCGATGATCAGATCGACCAGCGCCCGGCGCATGCGCGTCACCGCCTGCTCACGATCGGCGCCGAAGACAATCAGCTTCGCCAGCATCGGATCGTAGTAGAGACTGACCTCGCTTCCCGACTCGATCCCGCCATCCCACCGCACGCCCGGCCCGCTTGGCAGATGCAGGTATTCGATCCGCCCGGTTGAGGGAAGGAAGTTGTTCGAGGCGTCTTCGCTGGTAATGCGACACTCGATCGCCCATCCGCGCGGCGTGATCTCCTGCTGCGAGAACGGCAACTTCTCGCCAGCGGCGACGCGCAGCTGCCACTGCACCAAGTCGATACCAGTCACCAGCTCGGTCACTGGATGCTCGACCTGGATGCGGGTGTTCATCTCCAGGAAATAAAAATTCCCGCTTTGGTCGAGTAGGAACTCGCATGTCCCGGCATTGACGTAGCCCGCAGCGCGCGCCATGCGCACAGCGCTCTCTCCCATTCTCGCCCTCAGGTCCGGCGTGACGGCAACGCTCGGAGCTTCCTCGATCATCTTCTGGTGCCGGCGCTGGACCGAGCACTCGCGTTCCCCGAGCGAGACGATGTTGCCGTGCGTATCTCCGAGCACCTGGATCTCCACGTGCCGCGGCCTGGCGACGAATTTCTCGAGATAGACTGCATCGTCGCCAAATGCACCCTTGGCCTCTCGTCTCGCCGCGTCGAGCGCGCCGGCGAGATCTTTGGGCGCTGATACAACCCGCATGCCCTTGCCGCCGCCGCCAGCGGCGGCCTTGAGCAACACGGGATATCCGAACTTTGTGGCGACTTTCTCGGCTTCACGGGCATCCTGCAACGGCTCTGTCGTTCCGGGAACGACAGGGACGCCGTGCGCGACGGCGAGCGCGCGCGCCGCCGTTTTGCTCCCCATCGCCGCGATCGCTTCCGCCGGCGGACCAACCCAAACCCGACTCGCATCGCGCACCGCCCGCGCGAACCACTCGCGCTCGGCGAGAAATCCGTAACCCGGATGAATCGCCTGGGCGTTCGTCTTCTTCGCCGCCTCGATGATCTTCTCGCCCCGGAGGTAACTCTCGCTCGACGGAGGCGGGCCGATCAAAACTGCTTCGTCTGCCTCGCGGACGTGGGGCGCGCGCACGTCCACTTCGCTGTACACCGCCACAGTTCGGATGCCGAGCTCGTGGCAGGCGCGAATCACGCGCAGCGCGATCTCGCCGCGATTTGCAATGAGAACCTTGTCAAACACGGCGGTGCCTAGAGGGGAATGTTTCCGTGCTTCTTCGGCGGATTCTTGTCGCGTTTGGTCTGCAGCGATTCGAGGGCGTTGATGAGAACGGAGCGGGTATCGCGCGGATCGATGATGTCGTCGAGGTAGCCCCGACCAGCCGCGATGTAGGGGTGCGCGAACTTCTCACGGTATTCTTCGATTTTCGCATCCGTCGCGGCAGCGGGGTCGTTGCTGTCGAGAATCTCTTTCCGGAAGAGGATTTCCAC
>JBKOVX010000308.1:0-3218 GCA_046724115.1 Gemmatimonadota bacterium
TTCGGGGCTGTCATGCAAGTCCGCACAAAGTGAGGATCCCATTATGCGCTCCAGATTTGCGTTCGCTCTAACACTTGCGATCACCGTTGTCGCCGGGTTGCCAGCACAGACGATCCATCAACTGCCGGCCACGCCATCGACCGTAGCCTACGGCTACTACTGGTCGGAAGCAAAGCCGGCGCTTCGAATAAAATCGGGAGACATCGTCGATGTGGAGACCATGCTTACTAATACGCCTACGGGGCTGGCATCGCTCGGCGTCAAACCGGCGGACATTCCTCAGGCACTCCGCGACATCGTCGCGCAGGATACGGGCGCTCTCCGCGGGCCGGGCGGTCACATCCTGACAGGGCCCATCTACATAGAGGGGGCCGATTCAGGCGACGTGCTCGAGGTCAGGCTGCTCTCGATCAACCTGGCCAGTGACTACGCCTACAACGGATGCCGCGGATTCATTCCGGAGTTGTGCGGTCCTCCCAACACTCGTGTCAGCACGCTGGTTCATCTCGATCGCGATCACATGACGGCAGAGGTGGCGCCGGGAATCGTCGTACCGCTGCGACCATTCTTTGGATCGATTGGTGTCGCGCCGGCGCCTGCGCTCGGCAGGGTGAGCAGCAACCCACCATCACGCCACGCCGGGAATCTCGACAACAAGGAGCTCGTTGCGGGCACGACGCTCTACATCCCCGTGTTCGTGAAGGGCGCCCTGCTCGAGATCGGCGACGGACACGCGGCGCAGGGCGATGGTGAAGTCGATCAGACGGCGATCGAGACGAATCTCCGAGGTCGCGTGCAGCTGGTGGTGCGGAAGGACATGAAGCTGGAGTGGCCGCGCGGGGAGACGCCGACGCACTGGATTGCGATGGGGACCGATACGTCGCTGGTGGTCGCGACGAAGACGGCGATTCGCGAAATGGTGAAGCTACTTCAGGAGAAGAAGAAGGGGATTACCGAGACGCAGGCGTATCAGGCGGCGTCGATGGCGGCGGATCTGCACATCACGGAGCTGGTCGACGGCAATGTCGGCGTCCACATGATGATTGCGAAAAGCTATCTGCGATAGTCGGCGCCGACGAGCACCATTGCGAAACCGTCGTAGCCTTTGGTTCCAACGGTTTGAATGGTAGTTGCGCTCGCGCGCGATTCGGCCGCGAGAAGGTCGACGAATTTGCGAACTCCCGCGATGCGGGGATCGGGGCTGTTGGCATCGATCACGGCGCCATCGCGCACGACGTTGTCCACGATGATCAGAGTGCCTGGATGCGAGAGCTTCATCGACCACTCGAAATAAGCGGGAATGTTCTCCTTGTCGGCGTCGATGAAGATCAGATCAAAGGGGCCGCGCTTCTCGGCTGAGAGTTCGGGAAGAACCTCGAGCGCGCTGCCTATCCGCACCTCCACGGTCTCCTTTAAGCCTGCGCGTGAGATGTTGCTCTTCGCGACCTCGGCGTGTTTTGGATCGATCTCCACCGTGATCAGGCGTCCGCCCGCGCGCATCCCTCGCGCGAGCCAGATCGTGCTGTAGCCAGCCAGCGTTCCGAGCTCGAGGATCGACTTCGCACCGATAATCTGTGACAACAGCTGCAGGAATTTCCCCTGGTTCGGCGAGACGGCAATCGGAGGCAATCCAGCTTTCTCCGCTGCTTCAGCCGCGGATTCCAGGATCGGATCCTTCGGGAGAAGTTTCTCAGCGAAGTACTGATCGACGTCCGTCCACAGGTCTTTAGCCATTGTTTGGGAAATTAATTGTGGACGAGTACGTTGCGCGAAGCTCGCGTTTAGACCGCGCGCCACCAGTCGCTGAAAGCTGGCCTCGGCGCCGGTGCGCGGCGCCAATTGAGCCAGAGGAATGACGGGATAGCGAACGCCAAAGTGCCGAGGAATGTAAGAACGACAAACCATGGCCACTTCACTGGACCTAGCGGCTTTTGCGCGAAGAGCCAGGCCAGCAGGAAGGTGGACATCACCAGATCGATTAAGAACGCGAGAGCGAGCCTGTCCGAGAATGCCGCGGCGAGCGATGGGTAGTCGTTGAAGAGCGAGTACAGAAAAAGTCCGCCGGGGACGAGATTGCCGACCAGCGCCAGCAAAACCAGCCACACGCTATCCGTCAGTCTTGAACGCTCCATTGCGGATTCCACGCGACCTCCCACAAGTGTCCGTCCGGATCCTGAAAGTACCCGGCATATCCGCCGTAAAACGTACTCTGAGCGGGCTTCACAATGACGGCGCCGGCTTTTTCTGCCTCGTTCATTACGGCGTCGACTTCACTCTCTGACGACACGTTGTGGGCGAGGGTGAATTCGGTGGGACTCTTCGGACCACGCGACAGTCCCGTGTCGTGAGCGATGCTCTTGCGCGGCCAGAGGGCGAGGCGGAATCCCGACTTCAGCTCGAAGAAGACGACGGCGCCGTACTCGAACTCTGTTCCAATTATTCCATCGGTGGCGAGGCCGAGTCCGTCCCGATAGAAGCGAAGCGATCGCTCGAGATCGTCTACGCCGAGTGTGATCAGAGTGATTCGTGGCTTCATGGGATCGGCCGCAGCGCTCGCGCGTCGATGATCGACCAGCTGTCAGGCACCCGTGCTCCCGAAGTGCGGGTGTACGTAGGGAAATGCCAACGCGGGTCGAAATCGATCTGAACCTCGAAGTTCTTGTCGCCCATGCGTTCGAGATTGTCGTAAAGTGCGTCGATACTGATCGTGTTCCAATCGGTGAGCTCCGCCGATTTGCCGCTCGGGTACCACGCCCGGAGCACGCGGGCGTTGTCTACTTCAATCAACAGCCAACCACGAGTTCCGGGACAGAAGCAGGCCACTCGAAGCAGGTACTTGTAGTGGCTCGGCATTCTCGATCGCCACAGCCCGCGTTCCCTCTTCAGTGTCGCGACAAACTCTTTGCGTAGCGTGGGCTCCTGCGGCCGGAAGATCCGCCCCCGCGCGTAGAAGACCTGAGATGGGAGAGTGTCCTTGAAGAACGCGGTGACGCTCCGATCGACGACTCCAGTTGTGTCTCTACTAACCGTCGTCGTTTCTCTGGCCACCGTTGTGACCCCGGTATCTCTCTGAGCGGGCCTATTGCTGTGACAGGCGAGGAGAATGATACCGAGCGCTTGCAAGGGGCGTTTCACGACTGCCCGCGACTGGTGAACGGACAAGCAGTGACGTCGGACATGTGCGAATCCGGTTAGTCGATATAGTGAGCCTCTCGACT
>JBKOVX010000005.1:0-5851 GCA_046724115.1 Gemmatimonadota bacterium
GTGGTGAGATTTGCAAGATCGAACTGCGCGGTGTCGATGAGATCGAGCTCACCCCGGGCGGAGGTTCCCGCGTCGATCACATCCTGGAGGGTCGGGCCGTATTTCTTGAGCAGCCCGAAGAGTCTATCCCGACGACGCCGAACTTCTTCCAGTCGGGCCGGGTCGAGCTCCACGGATTCAGCGTAGTCCTCGACGCTGCGTGCCAGCTCCTGGAGCGCGTAGAACCCCGCGTCAAACAGCTCCTGCATTCGCGCCGCCGCGGGGTCGATTCTCTCTATTGATGATAACGGTCGCTGCGCAGCGCCGAGCTGGCTGAGCACACTCGCGTCTTCACCCGACAACAGCTCGTTCAACGTGCTCGCCAGCGTGCGGAGCTCGTCGGCGTTTTCCAGAACCCTTGCTTCGTCTTCGAGTTTGGTGTCCTCACCGGGTGAGAGTTTGGCGTCCTCGATTTCCTTGGCCACGTGACGTAGATAATCCGCGCGCTTCTCGGCTTCCGCGCGCCGCGACGCCAGACTCGCAATCTCGCGACGGACTTCGGAGAGCTCCTTGTGAGCGGCTCGTACGAGATCCGCCTGCACGACAGAGCCGCCAAAGGCGTCCAGAATGCGGCGCTGCGATTCGCTGTCGAGGAGGGTTTGCGCGTCGTGCTGCCCGTGCAGATTGACCAGCAGCCGCCCGATCTCCGCCAGGACTGTAGCAGTGACCGTCGTGCCATTGATCCAGGCGCGCCCGCGACCATTCGTCGCGATCTCTCGTTTCAGTACCAGCGTATCTTCTTCGACCTCGATTCCCCGCTCGTCAGCCAGAGCTGAGATCTCCTTCAACCTTCCGATATCGAAGACGCCTTCGACCGTCGCCTTGTCGGCGCCAGACCGAATCAGGTCCGCGCTCGCGCGCTCGCCGAGCAGCAGGCCGAGGGCTCCGACGATGATCGACTTCCCCGCTCCCGTCTCGCCGGAGAGCACATTGAAGCCTGGAGCGAGTGGGAGCGTCACCTGCTCGATGATCGCGAAATTCCGGATGCGCAGCTCGGTCAGCATCAGCAGTTAATCGACGGGGAGCCCGCCCCAACCGAGCTTGACTCGCATGCGCTCGAAGAACGTGGCGCCGGGAAAGCGCACGATGCGAACGGGATTGTCGGCCTTTCTCACTTTGAGCTTCTCACCCTTCACGAAGCTGGTGCCAACCTGGCCATCGACCGTAACCAGAAGCTCCGTCGGAGTCTCGTTTGCTTCCACTGTCACTTCGGCGTCCGCCGGAATTACCAGCGATCGTATGGCAAGTGTATGCGGCGAGATCGGCGTAATGACGATTGACTCGACCGTCGGAACGACCACGGGTCCGCCAGCCGAAAGACTGTAGGCAGTCGATCCGGTCGGAGTAGAGATCACCACGCCGTCGGCGGCATAGGTACCAATGCTTTCGCCGTCGACGAAAACGTTGAGCCGCACCACGCGGGCGAAGCCGCCCTTGTGCAATACGAAATCGTTGAGTGCCCTCCACTGCTTGCGCGTCTCACCTTCCGAGCCGATTGCCCTGGCGCTCAGGGCCATCCTTGGCTGCGCGACATAATCGCCACTGGCGAGATTTTTCACCGCCGGCTCGAAATCCTCACTCTGACAGCTGGTGAGAAATCCGAGCCTGCCGAGGTTCACGCCGAGAATGGGAATGTCGCGGCCATCGAGAAAGCGGGCGCCGCGCAGCAGCGTCCCATCGCCGCCCAGTGTTACCAGTGCGTCGAGCTGACTCGCATCCTCGAGTCTCGCTCCCTTCCCCGCCACTTCGTGCAAGCCCTGCTCGAGGAGGGGCTCGATGTCGAGTTTCGGAGCGACACGGAAAAGCGTGCGGAGAATCTCCGGGAGCTCGTCGTATCCCTGATGCCCGATGACACCGAGCCGCATCAGACAGCGCGAAGGTGAGTGCCCCGGCTCTCCAATCCGAATGCCGCGCTCGTGCGCTGCGCGATGCCACGCGCATCGAGACCCGCAAGCGCAAGCTGGCGCGCACGCGGCGCCTGATCGACGAAGTCGTCCGGCACTCCGTGCGTCGCCACCCGCACTGAAGAATCAATCGCCTCGATGACTGCGGTCATGTGCGCACCGAAGCCGTTCACAATCGTTCCCTCTTCGACAACGAGGATGTTGCGATGATCGCGAACGATTTCAGCAAGAACGCGCTCGTCGTGCGGCTTGAGATACCGGCAATTGACTACGGTGAGGCTGAGGCCTGTCTCGTTGAGAATGTCAGCGGCTGCCACCGACGGAAGAACCATGGTCCCGACCGCCAGAATCGCGATGGCATTCTCCGGATCGCGGCCTGCGCTGGTGCTGCGACGCAAAACTTCCCACGTCGCATGCGGGATCGCCTCAATCTCCGCGACCGGTGGCACGATGTCGGGCGTGGCATCGCGCGGGTATCTGAGGCAGAATGGCCCCTTGTCGTAGGTGAGTCCGCTGCGAAGCAGCGCCATCATCTCACGTCCGTTCTTCGGGGCCGTCACCACCATTCCCGGCACCGCCAGCATGTAGGCGATGTCGTAGAGTCCCATGTGGGTCGGGCCGTCTTCACCCCCCAACCCCGCACGGTCCATGGCGAAAACGACTGGTAGATGCTGGATGGCGACATCGTGAATGACGGTGTCGTAAGCCCGCTGGAGAAATGTCGAGTAGATCGCGCACACCGGCCGAATCCCCTCGGTGGCGAGGCCTGCCGCGAACGTCACTGCGTGTCCCTCCGCAATTCCGACATCGAAGAAGCGGTCGGGATAAGCCTTGGCGAAGGCGCCGGTTCCGGTTCCGCTGGGCATCGCGCCGGTGATGGCAACGATCTTCGGATTCTCGCCCGCCAGCTCGACGAGCCCCTGACCGAAAGCGGCGGTATAAGCGGAATTCGCGGCGGAAACTTTCCGCTGTTTCCCGGTGGCTGGATCGTGGCCGGGCGGGAGTGCGTGCCATTTCTCGATATGCTCGCCAGCGGGAAAGCCTTTCCCTTTCTGGGTGATGCAATGAATCAGTCTCGGACCGCTCATGTCGCGCACCGCGGCAAGCGTGTCCATCAGCATGTCGATGTCGTGTCCGTCGATCGGGCCGAAATACCGGAAGCCGAGCTCCTCGAAGAGCACTCCCGGAGTGAGGAACGACTTCATCGACTCTTCCCACTTTCTCACCAGCGTCGCCATCCCCGCCAATGGGCCCGGGGCGGAATCGATCACGCTTCCGATCGCGGATCGCACTCGATTGTAGAGCGGATTCCGCTGAATCGAGGTGAGATACTTCGACATCGCGCCGACGTTGGGCGCGATCGACATTTCGTTGTCGTTGAGGATGACGATGAAATCGCGCTCCGAAGCGCCGGCGTTGTTCAGACCCTCGTACGCCAGACCGCAAGTAAGCGCGCCGTCGCCGAGAATCGAAACAACCTTGAAATCCTGACCGTTCAGGTCGCGCGCGACCGCCATCCCATAGCCGGCAGATATCGCCGTCCCGGCGTGCCCCGCACCGAACGCATCGTACTCACTTTCGCTGCGCTTGAGGAAGCCGGACAGGCCGTGTTCCTGACGCAGCGTCTCGAAACGATCCGCACGGCCGGTGAGAAACTTGTGCGGGTAGCCCTGGTGCCCGACGTCCCAGACGATCCGATCGCGCGGCGTATCGAAAACGGCGTGCAACGCTACGGTCAGCTCAACGACGCCGAGCCCGGCACCGATGTGGCCGCCGGTGCGCGAGCAGATCTCGATCAGGCGCACGCGCATTTCTTCCGACACCGCGCGCAGCTCGTCGCGCGTCATCGGCTTCAGGTCCGCTGGGGAGTGTATACGCTCTAGGATGGACATTTAGAACGGGATTCAGGATGTCCGTGCTACAATGAAATTAGCGACTTCCGACAGCTCTTGCGTCAGCAATCCTCGCTCTCGCAGGCCGCCCAAACCGTCGTCGATCAGCGCCTGCGCGCGTCGACGCGCGCCGTCCACTCCAAGCAGCGCCGGGTAGGTGCTCTTGCCCAAAACGGCGTCTCGCCCGGTAGTCTTGCCGAGCGCGGTCGTTGTCGAGGTCACGTCGAGCACATCATCCATGATCTGGAACGCAAGCCCAATGTCGCGGCCATAACGCTCCAGCGCCGAGACTCCCTTATCATCGGCGCCGGCTGCCAGCGCTCCCATCTTCAGCGACCCCGCGATCAAAGCTCCCGTCTTCGCGGCGTGGATTGCTTCCCGCTCCTCGAGGGGAAGCGATACTCCCTCGCCGGCGAGATCGTGCTCCTGCCCGCCGATCATGCCGCCGCAGCCGGCCGCGGCGAGGAGGGTCTCGATGATCACGACCGCTTTTTCGGCAACGTCGAGCTCGCGCGCGGCGGTGCTCGCAACTCTGACTGCGAGCGGGATCATCGCCACGCCGCCAAGAATCGCCACCTTCGATCCGTACACCTTGTGCACCGTTGGCCTGCCGCGCCGCATGTCGTCGTCATCCATGCATGGCAGATCGTCGTGCATCAAAGAATACGAGTGGATCACCTCCGGGGCGCAGGCCAAGAGGGTCGCGTCACCGGCGCCGCCGGCGGCCCGATACGCATACAGCAAGAGGAGCGGACGAAGTCTCTTCCCGGGACTCTTCAGCCCATATCGCACCGCAGATGCAACCCCATCGGGCAAGAATGAAAGGTATGAATCGCAAATGCGATCCAGACGTTGCTCGATCTTCTCTCGATCCGCGTCGAAGCGATCTGCGTTGCCTGGTTTTCGAACCGGTTCTGCCTGGTTCACTTGGTCAGAGGTCCATCTCCCGTAACTCGAACCCGCCCTCCGAACGCTCCACCAGCTTTTGCACCCTGGTCTCGGCTTTATCAAGCTCGGCGGACGCCGATCGCAGGAGCTCGATCCCTTCCTCGAACAGCTTCAGGGACGCATCGAGGCCGACCTGTTCTCCTTCAAGAGCGGCCATGATTTCGTCGAGGCGGTGCAGGCTCTTTTCGAAGTTCATCGGGGGCATTGGGCGGGGGCTCAACGGAAGCGATGACGAAATATCGGCCCGCGGGCGGGTGGAGGCCAACGGCAGCATAAAACCTTGACTTACAGGGCGGATTGTTATAACCTTTAATCCGGATGAACGGATGGAGCTTGGAATGAGCGCACCGGCATTATTCGGTCAGATGACGGCCCTCGCCGATCCGACGAGGAGCAGGCTCCTGCTCGCGCTCGAACGAAACGAGCTCTCTGTCAACGAGCTCACTTCCATCCTTCAGCTGCCACAATCCACCGTCAGCAGGCACCTCAAGCTTCTCAGTGCCGAAGGATGGGTCGAGGCGCGCGCGGAGGGCACGAGCCGTCACTATCGCCTGACGTCCTCCTCGCTCGACGCAGCGAGTCGTCGGCTGTGGAATATCGTCCGCGACGAGGTCGTTCGGACCAACGCCGCCGAGCACGACGCGCGTAGAACGCAGGCCGTGCTGGCCGAGCGGAGCACGCGATCGCAGCAATTCTTCTCGACCTCCGCCGGACAGTGGGACCGCATGCGGCTCGAGCTGTTCGGCCGACGCGCCGATATCGCGTTGCTGGGTTTGCTCGATGATCGCTGGACAGTGGCGGATTTGGGGTGCGGTACGGGCGCGGTGACTCAGTCGCTGGCTCCATTCGTCGAGCGCGTGATCGCCGTTGACGAGTCGACCGCAATGTTGTCGGCAGCCCGGAAACGACTGCACGGCCTCGAAAACGTCGACATCCGAAACGGGCGGCTCGAATCATTGCCCATCGGTGATGGCGAGGTGGATGTGGCACTGCTCTTTCTTGTGCTGCACTACGCCGCCGAGCCGATACGAGTGATCTCGGAAGCGGCTCGCGTGCTCAAGGCCGGGG
>JBKOVX010000215.1:0-4045 GCA_046724115.1 Gemmatimonadota bacterium
TCCCGCCTCCTCCCCCGCCGGAGTAAATACCTCCACCGCCAGCTTGAACGTCCGCTGCTCCTCCGGGTTTAGCGCGCCGACACTCACGATCTGCTTCGTGATCTCCTGACCCTCGCTGCCGAGTATCGATAGCACTATCGAATACTCCCAGGCCTCTCCCGCCGATGGATGCTTGATCGTCCCCTCGACACGGAGCGGAGAGAAGCTGGGTGGCGCTCTCCGCGTCCGGTGTGAGTCGAACCTCAGGCTGTGATCACAGGCGGGACAGATGGTCGCACTCTGCAGAATCGTCGCCTTGCAGTGCGGGCAAAGGCGCGCCTTCCCCGGCGAGCTCACGCTCGTCGTACTCACGATACGCCGTCGGTCTCCATTCTGAGTCTTGGCTGGTGAGAAGCTGCTTCATCCCAGCCGAAGGAAACGTTGCCTCGCATGCGTGATCCACCGGCGACGGTGAGAGAGCCCGCCTTGAGATCGCCGTTGAGAACGCCAGTCGCGAGCAGCTCGACACGCGACGCGGCCTCGATGTTTCCTTCCAGCTCACCACCAACTGTGACAGTGCTGGCCCGCACAGATCCGGTGATTTTGGCGCCGGACTCGATGGTCAGGTCCCCATCGACATTCACATCTCCCTTGAAGCGGCCAGCCATGCGGACGTGGCCGGCGCCCTCGATCTTGCCGTCGATGGTAAGACCGGCAGCGATCACCGTCTCCCTGGTCTCCTTCGATCTGGGCCGCGGCGACGGCTCATAACTCGGCAGGGGATTCGAAAACGAATCTGTGTCTTTTCGCAGCGCAGGTTCCACAGACACCGGCGATGGATCCTTACGGGGGACAGTTTGCTCTTTGAAGATTGCCATTGCTCAAGGCTCCTATTCTGTTCGAGGGCGAACGCGCACGCCGCCCAGGAATTGGTAAGGTGAGGGAGTTGATCGAAGCGAGTCGTGGCGGAGAGTTCCCGCAAGAGTAAGGTAAGGCGTATCGCAAATCACCTGAAGTGCATCGCCGTCAAGCTGAACCGCACCTCAGTGCGTCCTGTTCAGCTTGCGGCCGCCGCGCGACGCTCTGCGAATAAAGGCAATCAGCTCGTCGCCGCTTGACGCAACTGCCTTCCGCCAGCGTTCCGGCCGGCACAGGTTAGAGCCGGCTGAAACGACTCAAATCACTCGGAGGACCCGCCGTGCCATATCTCCATTCACGATTTGTGGCAGCGGTTGGACTGCTGATCGCACTCTCCTCCGCGACGCTGACCGCGCAACAGGCGTCGCAGCCCAACGTCATTCTCATTCTGATGGACGACATGGGCTACGCCGATGTCGGTAGTTACGGAGGGCGCGACGCAAAAACTCCAAACGTAGATCGATTGGCGCGTGAAGGAGTTCGTCTCACCGACGCTTACGCCAACGCATCGAACTGCTCTCCGACCAGAGCCGGTTTCATCAGCGGACGGTATCAACAGCGCTACGGCATCGAGTGGCCGCTGGGATCCGCCCCCGGAGACAGCGCGCTCGGATTGCCGGCCAGCGGAACGACGCTCCCGGCGCTGCTCAAGAAATCCGGCTATGCGACCGGACTGATCGGCAAATGGCACCTTGGGTGGAAACCCGAGTTCAGTCCTAATGCGCATGGCTTCGATGAATTCTTCGGATTCCTCAGTGGCGCCGTCGACTACTATACGCATCGGCGCGGCGACGGAACACCGGACCTGTACGAGAACGATAAGCCGGTCGAAGAACATGGCTACCTCACCGACGAGATCACACGCCGAGCCGTCAGCTTCGTCGACCGACACGCCAACGGTCCATTCTTTCTCGAGGTCGCCTACAACGCGGTTCATTGGCCGTTTCAGCCGCCGAACATGGCCAACGCGGAGAATCGGGCGCCGCCGAGGCCGAGGGCGTCCGGAGACGCGACCTTATATCAGGGGCCCAACGATGTCCCACCCGCGACGCGGAGCGACTATGTGCGGATGCTCGAGCGTGCCGATCTTGGCGTCGGAGAAATTCTGGCGACGCTCGATCGCCGAGGGTTGACGAAGAACACGCTCGTAATATTCACGAACGACAACGGCGGCGAGTGGCTCTCCCACAACGACCCGCTCAGCAATCGCAAAAGCACTCTGTGGGAGGGCGGCATCCGCGTGCCGATGATTCTGCGCTGGCCCGGACATATCCCGGCGCACACCACATCCAAACAGGTCGCGATAACGATGGATCTGACGGCGTCGATCTTGGGCGTCGCCGGAGCAGCCGTCCCAGCGACTTACAAACTCGACGGAACGAACATTCTTCCGACGCTCGCCGGGAAATCACCCATTATCGAACGCCAGTTGTTCTGGAGATGGAAGGGTCCAGCTCCTCAAACGGCGGTGCGCTCCGGACGATGGAAGCTCCTTCACAACGGCGCCAACTTTTATCTGTTCGATGTGGCTGCGGATCCGGGAGAACGCCACGATCTGACCGCCGAGCACCCGGACCTGGTGCAGAAGCTGGCTGCGATGATCGACGCCTGGCAAAAGGATGTGGACGCGCGTCCGACGCGGTGACAGAAGTAGGCGGCCGAATGTCATCGGCCGCCTTCTTGGCCATACCCCCATTTAGCTCGTAAAATAGAGGCCATGAAACCCAAAGAACTTACCCTCCGCGGGCTGATTCTCGGCGCCCTCATCACGACCGTCTTCACCGCAGCAAACGTATACCTGGGTTTGAAAGTCGGACTCACCTTCGCCTCGTCGATCCCGGCAGCGGTGATCTCGATGGCGATCCTCAGCGCGGTGAAAGACTCGACGATACTCGAGAACAACATCGTCCAGACTGTCGCCTCCGCGGCGGGGACGCTCTCGGCGATCATCTTCGTCTTACCAGGACTGGTGATCGTCGGCTGGTGGACAGGATTCCCGTTCTGGGAATCCTTTTTCATTTGCCTGAGCGGTGGCGTGCTGGGCGTGCTGTTCACGATTCCGTTGCGACGCGCGCTGGTGACGACGTCGGATCTTCCTTACCCCGAGGGCGTAGCCGCAGCGGAAGTGCTGAAGGTTGGTTCGGGCACGCGCGGTGAGACGAAGGACGACACCGGCGAAGCGAGAGAAGGACTAGTCGCCGTTATACTTGGCTCGGTTGCTTCGGCGGGATTCGCGATCGTGACGGCGACGCGCATCGCCGCCGGTGAGCTCAATGGTTTCGTCCGCGTCGGCGCGGGATCGACCGGGTGGAACCTCGGATGGTCCCTGGCGCTCCTCGGCGCGGGACATCTGGTCGGACTTTCGGTCGGTATGGCTATGCTCGTTGGCCAGATAATCTCGTGGGTGATCGCCGTCCCCGTCCTCACGGCGATGCAACCTGCGACCGTGGATCAGACACTTGCGGCTCACACCATCGCCATCTGGCGAACACAGGTGCGATTCATCGGCGCCGGCGTGATCGCCGTCGCCGCTGTCTACACTTTGGGCAAACTGGCCAAACCGGTCGTCGGCGGACTGGTTGCTACGCTGCGCGCCTCACGCGTCGTCGCCACCGACGACGAGCGCGACCGCGATCTGGAGCCGGCCTGGATTTACGTACTGACGGCCGGTTGTCTCGTCATCGCCGCCTGGCTCGCCTACAGTTTCGCGAAATCGACGGTGCTGGCGCCGAGTGCGATCAAGCTGACGTTGATCGCCGTTCCGTTCGTGCTGATAGTCGGTTTCGTCATCGCCGGCGTCTGCGGCTACATGGCCGGACTCATAGGCGCATCGAACAGTCCGATTTCCGGAGTCGGCATTCTGTCGATCGTGGTTTGCGCATCGGTATTCGCGCTCGCCGTAACTCCGACGGAGCAGACGAGCCAGGCGCTCGTGGCCATCGCGCTGTTCGTGACGGCGATCGTGTTCGCCTGCGCGACGATCTCGAACGACAACCTGCAGGACCTGAAAACCGGTCAGCTCGTCGGCGCGTCGCCGCGGCGCCAGCAGATCGCGCTGATCGTCGGTGTCGCCGCCGGTGCGTCCGTGATCCCGTCGGTGCTCAACCTGCTCGCCAAGGCGTACGGTTTTGCGGGCGCGCCGAACGTC
>JBKOVX010000294.1:0-6516 GCA_046724115.1 Gemmatimonadota bacterium
TTCGTAGGTCGCCATGTTGCGAAGGTCAGACTTCATCGCGGCGACGTACGCCTTGTCCTTGGTATTGGCGAACTTCGGAATCGCAATCGCGGCAAGAATGCCGATGATGACGACTACGATCAGAAGCTCAATGAGGGTAAAACCCTTTTTGTTGCTCATTTATGGCTCTCCTGAAGCATGGATTGGGCGCACGCTGGGTGTTCCCTACCTTAATGACGCTCTAAACATGCATACGGCACACCAAAAAGCCCGTAACTGCCCTATTGACGCGCAGTTAGGTCGGCAGGCCGTAGCGGGAGAGCTTGCGGTATAGGGTCGAAGGGTCGATTCCGAGGACTTCCGCCGTGCGGGGCTTGTTGCCCCCCTCGTTCTCCAGGACCCACATGATATAGGCGCGCTCGATCGTATCGAGCGTAGGGTTCGTTTGCACGGCATCGCTCACCAGCGGATCTGACTTGGGCTCGACTACCCTCTCTGGAAGCGCGGACAACGGTATCGTATCGCCCTTGGCCAGGATCACTGCCCGCTCCAGGGCGTTCTCCAGCTCGCGCACGTTTCCGGGCCAGGAATATCGCTGCATTGCTTCGAGCGCTTCTGGCGCGAGGGACCTTGGAGCCTCCCCACGCACCTCGCCCGCACGCCGCAGGAAAGCCTCCGAGAGCAGCGCGATGTCGCCACTCCGATTTCGCAGCGGCGGCAGCACGATCGAGATCACGTTCAGTCGGTAGAACAGGTCGCTGCGGAAGTTTCCGCGCTTGATCTCGTCTTCCAGATCGCGGTTGGTGGCGGCGATGACTCTCGCATTTACCGGTTTCGCCTCGGTAGCGCCGACTGGAATCACTTCACGCTGCTGCAGCACGCGCAGCAGTTTCACCTGCGTTGCCGGCGTCGTCTCGCCTATCTCATCGAGGAAGAAGGTGCCCTCGCCCGCCGCGAAGAACAAACCTTCCTTGTCGCGCGATGCCCCGGTGAACGATCCTTTGACGTGACCAAACAGCTCGCTCTCCAGCAGGCTCTCGGGGAGCGCGCCGCAGTTGATCGACAGAAACGGCTTCGTCGCGCGCTGCGATAAATCGTGGATGTAACGCGCGACTACTTCCTTACCCGTTCCCGACTCGCCCTGCAACAGCACCGTCGAGTCCGTTCCGGCCACCGACTCGGCGACGTTTAGCGCGTCGAGCCACGGCTTGCTCGAGCCAACCGGTCGTCCCGACTTGTCACGTCGCTTCGCCTCCGCCTTCAGCGTCTTGGTCTCGCGCCGGAGATTCCGATGCTCCGCGGCGCGACGAACGATCGTCACCAGCTCCTCGTTCTTGAACGGCTTCTGGATGTAGTAGAACGCGCCGTTGTTCACCGCGCCGATCGCCGACTGCAGGCTGGCCTGGGCCGTCATCAGAATCACGACTGCTTCAGGATCGTGCGCCCGCACCGACGCCAGAATGTCGAGGCCGGTGACGTCAGGCATGCGAACATCAGTGATGATCAGCTCGGGCTTGAGCGCTGCGATCTGTTCCAGCCCTTTCTTGCCGCCGAGCGCGGTGTAGGGGATGAAGCCTTCGTTCTTGAGAAGGATGCGAATGGTGTCGAGAATGCCCATCTCGTCATCGATGACGAGAACCGTAGGGGCCGAAGTCGTGGCGGTCGTCATGAGGCCTTCACCGCCGCAGCCGTGCGCGGCGTCCTCCGGATACCTTCATTCCCCAGCTTGGGCAGAATCACGGTGAATTTGGTGCCCGAGCCATTGCCGTTGCCATCGACGAGGATGAAACCATGATGGGCTTCGACGGCGCGGTGAACGATCGACAGGCCAAGGCCCGTCCCGCCAACCTTCGTCGTCACGAACGGCTCGAACAGCTTCTCTTTGATCGATTCGGCAATCCCGCGTCCCTGATCCGTGATTTGCAACATCATTGCACCGCGCGTGAAACGCTCGGCTTGCGCCGGCAGTTGATGATGCCAGAGCTCCGAGGCCTCGAGTCGGACTTCGCCACCAGGTGGAGATGCCTGCACTGCGTTGAGAAGAAGATTGAAGATCGCGCGATGAAGCAAGTCGTCATCGCCAACGACGATCAGCGGATTTGACGGAAACAGCTCAAGGATGGTCACGTTTTCCGGCTTGCTCGGATGCGCCAGCACCAGGGCGGCGGCGTGATGGGCGATCTCGACGAGATCCACCCTGCGCACGCTGGTAACGCCGGTTCTGGCGAAATCCAGGAATTCGGAGAGCAGACGCGCCAACCGGTCGGACTCCCGCTTAACCAGCGTGGTCAGCGTTCGCGTATCGTCGTCTGACCCGGGCACCTTCGCCAGCAGCTCCGCCGCGCTTCTGATCGATGCCAGCGGATTCTTTATCTCGTGCGCTAAAGAAGCGCTCAGCTCGGCGACTGCTTCGAGGCGTTCCGCTCTCGTATGCAACCTTTCGATGTCAGCCTCGCGCAGTCTGAACGCCGCGAGCTCGGCGGCCATTTCTTCGCGGCCGGCGTGAGCTTCACGCAGGCGTGCTCCGATGTATCCGCAGCCCAGCGCCACTGCCCCGAATATCCCGAGCTGAACCAATATCGGCAGATCGAAAACGGTGACACGATCGACAATCGTCACCGCGAAATACAGGACGTCGCCGAGCATCGCGATCAGCAACACACCGGCGGGCGGCAGCAGCAGCGCGCTCACCGCGATCACGAGGATATAGAGGGGCGCCAACAAGGAGGGTGCGCTCGTCTGCGTAACGTGGACGACGGTCGTGACCAGGAACAGATCGAACAGCACTTGCAGGTAGAAGAACGTGTCGCCGAGCACGCCCTCGCGCCGCGCGCTGTAAAGCATCGACCCGCTGGTGAAAAAGAGGGTCGAAATGAACGCGAGCGTTGCCACCAGTGTCGCGGTACTGTCGGCACGGCGCCAGACGGCAATCGCGGCAATGAAGATTGCGGTAGCGAGGGATAGCCGTCCGAGGTAGAGGACTCGGAGAACCCTCTCCCGTCCGCCGCCGCTTGAGGCGGGGAGCGCCAAAGCGGGTTGTGGGGCCGCAGGGGTGATCGGAACAGCCGGTAGCAAGTAATCCAAATTGATGGGGTTAGAGACTGACGTCAATTAGACGCTCGGGAGGCTCCTAAGTCTCTACTACTATATAGATTACAGGCTTATGGTCCTTGGACTTGTTGCCCCGGAGGTCGTAGACCCTCCCTCGTTCACCGTGGCGACCAGCAGCATGATTGCCGTACTTGGACTCGTTGCCATCAACGGATTCTTTGTCGCGGCGGAATTCGCTCTCGTCGCTGCGAGACGCAGCAAGCTCGATGAGATGGTCGCCAAGGGCGATTGGGGCGCGAAGACCGTTCTGGTGGCGCTCCAGCATCTGGATCGCTACATCGCCGCTACCCAGCTCGGGATTACGATCGCGTCCCTTGCCCTCGGCTGGATTGGGGAGCCGGTGCTCGCCCATCTCTTCGACCAGTTCTTCCGCGCGATCGGCCTGAGTCCGTCGCCGACGGCTATGCACGTCGCCGCGGTACCCGTCGCTTTCTTCCTGCTCACGTTCCTTCATATAGTGCTCGGCGAGCTTGCGCCAAAGTCCATCGCACTCGCCAGTCCGGAGAAAACCGCGCGAGCAATCGCGCGGCCGCTGATGGTCTTTTCGCGTTTCATGTCACCCTTGATCTGGCTCTTCAACGGCACCGCCAACGGTCTGTTGCGACTGATTGGAGTCGAGCCGGCCAGCGATCAGACGGGACACAGCCCTGAGGAGATCCGCTTCCTCGTCATGCAGGCCCACGCGCGGGGGACCCTGGACGAGTCCGATCGCGCGATGCTGGCGGGCGTTCTCGATTTCCATGAGAAGAAAGCTCGCGACGTCATGCGCCCCCGCACTGACGTCGTCGCGCTCGACATCGAGTCGACCGAGCAGGAGGTATGGGAAGTTCTTCGCCGCGAACGGTATTCCAGGTATCCGGTTTATCGGGAATCGCTCGACGATGTGGTGGGGGTCTTTCTCGCCAAGGATCTCTGGCTTCATTCGGGTGACGCACCATTCAACCTGGCAGACTTCGTTCGGGAGCCGATGTACGTTCCCGACAGCCGTCCAGCGGAGCGGGTGCTCGACGATCTGAGGCGAACTCGCGCGCACATGGCGGTGGTGCTCGACGAGTACGGCGGCACAGCGGGAATCGTCACCATGGAAGATCTTGTCGAGGAAGTCGTCGGCGACATCGCTGACGAGTACGACTTTGCCTCTCGTGAGTCGATCATTACGGACGGAGTGTTGGAGCTGGCCGGATCGATGTCGCTGATCGATGTCCGGTCCGACTACCGCATCCCCATTCCAGAGGGAGACTGGACTACGCTCGGCGGATACGCGTTTGCCAAGCTGGGCAGACTGCCCCGAATGGGTGACCGCATCCCGATTCCGGGTGGAGAGATGGAAGTTGTCGCGATGGACGGGCGCCGGATCGCAGCACTAAGAATTCACCGCGCCGCGCTCAGACAGCCGGCGGTAGTTGCACAGCCTGCCTAAAGCCTCCGCCGGAAAACCCCGCAGGCGCTGAACGTGGTCGGGTCGCGCAATCGCGCGCTGCGCGCGGTCGTACACGGAAGCAGCGAGCTCTTCGCCACCCAGCTGGCGCGTCGCCGCGCTCCGACGTCAGATACAAAGCGATCGACGATCGCGGTGCGGGAGGGATCGAAAGCCGACAACGCCGCGGCCGATTTTACAGCCAGCTCGCTCTCGCGCGCTCGCATGTACAGCAGCGGAAGGTGCGCGGCAACCGCAATGTCGGTCGTGGGAATTGGCCTGTCGATAGTTTCCGTCCGATCCCAGACCGCTTCAGTGTACTTCGCTTCCAGATAGTCAGAGTATAGAGCTGCCGCGGTCCCGCCGCGTCCGGAAAACTCGAGGCGCTTCCCCATGGCCAGATAGGTCTCGGGCGCTCCGACGTACCCAAGTCGCAGCGACTTCTGGAGCATCGCCAACGCCGAGTCGCCTTTGCCGGCGCCGATGTAAGCCTGCGCGAGTCGATAGCGGGGCTCGCCAAGGAGCGGGTCGCTTTTCACAGCGTCGTTGAGCACGACGACAGCACGCTCGTAGTCACCGTCGTTCATGTATATGGTGGCCAGTCCCAGTCTCTGCTCGATACGGTGCGGACTGAGATCTATCGCCCTGTGGAACGCGTCGATTGCCTGCTGGCGATAGGCCGACGAACGATAGAATTGCGCCGCCTCCATCAGCAATCCGGCTTCGTGCGTGTACAGCCTGTCGTTGAGCGAATCTCGATGGATCTCGCGGGCGAAAGCCGCGAATGATTCCGTGAAGGCGTGGTCGAGCATCTTTCGTTCGGGCGCGCTCGCACGCATCTCGGAGAGCCGCGGTCGCAAGGACGAGATGTACTCCGCCATGATCACCGGCGTGTGCGCCGTCTGGCGCGCGGACGAATGGGACAGAAGATCTAGGTTCGTCAACTCCTCGGCAAAACTTCCACTCGGAGAATCGAGGCGCGCGAGGGCGCGGTTGGCGACGAGTGGCGTGTAGCCCTCCGCGTACAACGCGACGACGAGCACCAGCACGGCGGAAACGGCCAGCGCCGGCCGGGCTGTGGCGGGATGCGGATCCGTGCTCGTCGCTTCGAGGACGATCGGTCCAACGGTGGCACGCGACGCCACGAGAGCCGCCACCAGGATCCAGAGCATCGTCGAGTTCAGATCGACGAACCAGAAAAAGAGATAGGTGGCGTAGGCGAGTTGCAGCCCCCACAGCACTGAAGCCGCCGCCGCGGAAATTCTTCCCGCGCGATACGCACGGACCAGGGTCATTCCGATCGCCAGCCAGATTCCTAGAAACGCCACAGTTCCGACGATGCCCGTTGTCGCCATCATCTCGAGAAACTGGTTGTGGGTGCGATCATAGACGTCTGTGTCCACACGATAGATGCCAGGGTTGAAGTGTGCACTCCAGGCGAGATTATGATTCTCAGGCCCATAGGCCAACATCGGCCGATCGTTGAACGCCTCGATGGCTGCCCGCCACTGCATAGTGCGTGATTCGTCGGAGCCGGCTGGATTGGTATGGGCGAGTCGCTGCAGCACGCCCGGCAGGTGTTGCGTTATCGCGCTCGAAGGAAAGGTTCTGATCCACGCAGCCGACGCCAGTACGAGGAGTGCAAACCCCATGGCTATCCCGGGCGCTACCCACTTCTTCCGTGATTTACCACTGACGGTTGAGAATACCACGCCCCCCACGATCACCCCGAACGTCAGCCCCACGATTGTGCTACGGTTTTCGGCGTAGATCAGCCCGAGCAGATTGGCGAAGCAAATCGCCAGATAAAGCAAGCGATAGCGAACGTTCGT
The DNA here is from genome assembly GCA_046724115.1 of Gemmatimonadota bacterium. Lineage (GTDB taxonomy): Bacteria > Gemmatimonadota > Gemmatimonadetes > Gemmatimonadales > Gemmatimonadaceae > UBA4720. Next base: position 6,340 of record JBKOVX010000294.1, read on the forward strand.
ACACGCGAGATAGGCGGCGAGCCCAACATTCATCAACAGGTAAGCAGCGAGCAGTCCGGAGTTCCCGATCGTCGCTTCGTTGGGTGGCAAAAGGCTGTCGGATGCCGCAGCCCTCGCGTGCTGGGCAATCGACGGTATGCTTATAAAGAGGCTGACTGCCAGCGCGCAATTCAGGAC
>JBKOVX010000083.1:0-1576 GCA_046724115.1 Gemmatimonadota bacterium
TGGGGAATCAAGGAGCCGTATCCGGTCTGGGGTGGCGCGCTGGCGACCGCGGGCGGAGTCGTGTTCTACGGGACTCTCGACGGCTGGTTCAAGGCGGTCGATGCACGAACGGGCCGAGCTTTGTGGCAGTTCAAGGTCGGATCAGGTGTGGTGGGTAACCCGGTTACCTACACAGGTCCCGATGGAAAACAGTATGTGGCGATTTATGCAGGGATTGGTGGGGACATGGGATTGTTGATCGCGGGCGACGTTGCGGCGAATCTGCCGTACGACGTTCGCGAGAGAGGCACTACGCTTCCCGACATCAGTCGCTGGACATCGTGGGGAGGAGAGCTGTTTGTATTCTCTCTTTGACCGCGGATTGAGGGTTACGGACCAACGGCCAGTCCGGAGTGCGGACTAATTGAGGATGGAGGACTAACTGCGAATTGCGAACTTTGTCCTTCTGGCGGTTATTTGTGTTGGCTGCCGCGATAATGCTGCTGGTAGCACGGATACCTCTGGCAGCACGGCCGTAGCATCGTCGACTGCGCAACGAACTACCAGTCAGCTGCTTGTAGCGGGTGATAGTTTGCGATTTGTCGAGCATCCGGAGAACCTGCCGGCGGGTTTCCCTGCATCAGTAAAGCCAATCTCGGTCAAGAATCCTTACGAGGGCGACAAGAATGCGATCGCGACGGGAGGAAAACTCTTTGTCGCCTATAACTGCCTCGACTGTCATGGCGCCGACGGATCAGGGGCGATGGGGCCGAGTTTTCAGGACGGGCGTTGGCACTTTGGCGGATCACCGGGCGAAGTGTTCGAATCGATTTACCAGGGCAGGCCTGACGGAATGCCATCCTGGGGTGGGCGCATCACCGACGATCAGATCTGGATGCTGACGGCGTATGTACGCTCGCTGTCGTCCAAGGATCTGAGCACCGAGAATTTTACGGGCAAAACGGTCGAGCGCACGGGTCACTGAGTTGCAGTAGCAGTAAGGCGGAACGCAAGCGGGGAGGTGCTACATGATCAGCAGAATCTGGCACGGCTGGACGAAACGCGAGGACGCGGACAAGTACGAGCAGATGCTTCGCGCGGATGTCCTGCCGGGAATTCATCGAATACGGGGCTACACCGGAGCGTACCTGCTGAGGCGTGAAGCCGCCAACAACGAAATCGAGTTCGTCACCATTACGCACTTCACCGACATCCACGCGGTGAAGGCATTCGCCGGCGAGGACTACGAGCGCGCAGTGATCGCACCAGGTGCCGGCAAGTTTCTAACGCATTATGACGAGCGGTCCGCCCACTATGAAATTCTGCTCACGCCCTCGGACGTGAGGGCGCTTGCCACGCGGATAAGCGGCAGGAACCGCGTCGTCTAGAGCTACTGCGACACGGGAGCGGGAGGGACTCCGCCAAAAGCGTTGACGATCGCGAGTCCCATGTTGGCCATCGTCAGTTGCGGCTCGTTGTCGACGATCCAGCGCTGATCCTTGTTCTCTTTGGTCATTACGCAGGCGATGACGCGATTCCGCAGGTACCAGAGCGTGCACTCAGTCCTGACGGCGTCGGTCTCGCCATCCTTGTGGGC
>JBKOVX010000295.1:0-7102 GCA_046724115.1 Gemmatimonadota bacterium
GATCGATGATGTCGTCGAGGTAGCCGCGACCAGCCGCGATGTAGGGGTGCGCGAACTTCTCACGGTATTCTTCGATTTTTGCATCCGTCGCGGCAGCGGGGTCGTTGCTCTCGAGAATCTCTTTCCGGAAGAGGATTTCCACTGCACCCTTCGGTCCCATTACCGCGATCTCCGCTGTCGGCCAGGCGACGTTGAAGTCGCCGCGAATGTGCTTCGAGCTCATGACGTCGTACGCACCGCCGTAGGCCTTCCGTGTTATCACAGTGAGTTTCGGTACCGTCGCTTCGCAATACGCATAAAGAAGCTTCGCGCCGTGCTTGATGATGCCGCCGTGTTCCTGCGCGACACCGGGCAGGAAGCCCGGAACGTCCTCGAAGGTGACGAGCGGGATATTGAAGGAGTCGCAGAACCGAATGAAGCGCGCGGCTTTCAGCGAGGCGTTGATGTCCAGCACTCCCGCCAACACCGCGGGCTGATTGGCTACCACACCGACGCTGTACCCGCCAAGGTGGGCGAAGCCGCAGATAATGTTCCCCGCGTACTCACGTTGGACCTCGTAAAACTCGGCGTCATCGACGACACGCTTGATGACCTCGTGCATGTCGTAAGGCTTGTTCGCGTTGTCAGGGACGATGTCGAGCAGTGACTCATCCCGACGACTGCGCGGATCGATCCCCGAGCCGCGCGGCGGATCAGCCAGATTGTTGGACGGAATGAAGCGGAAGAGATCGCGAATCTGTTGCAGGCATTCTGTTTCCGAATCGAACGCGAAGTGGGCGACGCCAGACTTGGCCGAGTGGGTATCAGCGCCACCGAGCTCCTCCATCGTGACGTCTTCATGCGTCACGGTCTTAACGACGTTCGGACCGGTGACGAACATGTAAGACGTACCACGAACCATGTAGGTGAAGTCGGTGATTGCCGGCGAATACACGGCACCGCCCGCGCACGGACCCAGAATCGCCGAAATTTGTGGAATTACTCCCGACGCCAATGTATTGCGCAGGAAGATCTCGGCGTAGCCGCCCAGCGAGACCACACCTTCCTGAATGCGGGCGCCGCCCGAGTCGTTCAAGCCGATCACAGGCGCGCCGTTGCGCATCGCCAGGTCCATGATTTTCACGATTTTCTCGGCGAAGGACTCAGACAGCGATCCGCCGAAGACCGTAAAATCCTGGGAGAAGACGTAGACGAGTCGCCCGTCAATCTTGCCGTACCCCGTGATGACACCGTCGCCGTAGAATTTCTGGGACTCGAGCCCGAAATCCGTCGATCGGTGGACGACGAACCGATCGAGCTCGACGAAGCTGCCTTCGTCAAGCAGAAGATCGAGTCGCTCGCGGGCCGATAGCTTGCCTTTTTCGTGCTGGGCCTTGAGCCGGGCCTCCCCCCCACCCTGTTCCGACTCGGCGCGGCGGCGCTCCAGGAGGTCGAGCTTGTCTCGCATCGTCATTGGTGCGAAAAGCTAACGCGGCACGTGATGGGCATCTAGCGGCGGCGCGCCCATTGCTATCGTTTAATGGTACACCCGGTAACACCCGTCCGATTTTGACACAACCCAGAAAGAAGGCACGCAAGCAGCAGCGGAAGCGCGGCCGGCGCCGGCCGGCGCATCAGCACACATCACTGCCCACGAGCCGCAACGCGTACATGGACACGCGACAGTGGCTCCTCGACAGGCACGGCCCCGTATGCGCGTACTGCGAGCGCAAAGTCAGTGCGAAGGTGATCACCATGGATCACGTCACCCCGCGCAAGGGCAAGACGGCGTACGATCGCCGGGACAATCTCGTGCTCGCCTGCCCTAACTGTAACGCGCTCAAGGCAGATCAACCCTTCTTAGCTTTTCTGCTGGCGAGGCGGGCACGCGCGGCCAGTCTGCTACGCTACGGCGAGCATTTGAGTCCGATGCTGCTTGATTTGGCGAAGGAGATTGCTGGACCTGAGGCAGCGGCGCGTGCAGCCCGCCTCGCCGACCCCGACTACCCCTACCTGGATTAGGAGCCCGTAGGCTCGAGCACCACTGGCGGTGGAGGTGGCTCTTCGTCCTCGGTTTCGGCGGGCTCGGCGGGGACATTCACTCCTCCTTTGGGAGCTGTCGGCTGCGCCGCACGTCGTGACTTCGGTTTGAGCCGCGCTTTCAGGAAACCAAGAACGTCCATCTCGTGCTGACGCAGGGTCGGGCCCTTTGACTTGCGCTTGTTCCACTTGCGCTCGGGCATCGGCGGCAGCACGGACCCCTCGAGATACGCTTCGATCAAGGCAGGGTGGATATAGTATTTGCGACAAACGCTGCGGGTGTTGCCGAGTCGCTTTGCAGTCAAATCGACGGCGGAAATGATGTTTCGCTCAGCTTCCCGTTTGGTCTGGGCCGGACCCATGGCCCTCAACGCTTCTGCCGCGAGCATCGTTCCCGCCCAGGTGCGGAAATCTTTTGCGGTGACGTCCCGTCCGGTGATTCCCTGCAGGTAGGCGTTCACGTCTTCGGCGTCGACTTCCTGTCTCTTGCCCTCGTCGTCGAGGTACTTGAACAGCTCTTCGCCGCGGAGCTCCTGACACCGCTGAATGATGCGAGCAATGCGCTTGTCGGTGACCGACACCGCGTGCTGGATCCCGCTCTTCCCCTTGAACTCGAACCGCATTTCTGATCCGACGACGGCCACATGTCGGCGGCGGAGCGTGGTCAGACCGAAGGACTTGTTGGCCTTCCGATATTCGTCGGACCCGATACGAATGAGTGTCGTCTCGAGGAGCCACACGACCGTGGCCATGATCTTGTCGCGAGCAAGCCCGGGCAGGGTGATGTCGGACTCGACGCGTTCGCGGATCTTCCAGAGCACGTCACTCAGCTCGAACATCCGCTCGAACTTCGTGCCATCTCGCTGCTGGCGAAACTGGGGATGGTAGCGGTATTGCTTGCGGCCGCGCCCATCGCGCGCCGTCACCTGTAGGTGTCCATCCTCGTGCGGGCAGATCCAGACATCGGTCCACGCCGGTGGAATGACGAGCGAGCGAAAACGCTTCAGGGCATCGCGCGACCGAATCACTTCGCCATCGGGACCGATGTACGTGAAGCCACGTCCGTGGCGGTGCCGGCGTATTCCCGGCATCGCATCGGAGACGTATCGCAGGCCCGCCGCGGCGGCAGACCCTATGTATTCGTCAGTAATGGACTGGCCCAGCTTTCCCTCCTCGGCCTCGCGCCCGGGTGTCTCGGGTCATCGCAGACCAGAAGACGGGCGTCGCGATATGGACGAGAAATTGACGTGGCGGCAACCTTTTTCGGGCCCAACGGGGTGTTGAACGCGCCTATAGCGTTTTTTCGGGTGGCGACCGCGGTGTCACCGGGTTCAATTTCAAATCAGGAAGGCGCGCTTTTGGCCTTCAACGGAGGCAAAATGGCGAGCTCAAAGCACCAGATTCGTTTCCCCGGCGAGTCGCCCTCCTATCGCGCAGCCAGGGACAAATTGCTCGACGCCGAGATCGAGCTGCGACGCGCTACCGAAGCGGTCGCCGCACAGCGTCGCAGGCTGCCGCTCGGCGGAGAGATCCCGCAGGACTACGCGTTCGACGAGATCGTTGGGAACTATGGCAAAAGCAAAAAACGGACAGTCCGCATGTCCGAGCTGTTCGCCGACGGCAAGGACACCCTCATTCTCTACAGCTTCATGTACGGGCCGGACATGAAGCGCCCCTGCCCCTCCTGCACGTCGATCATCGATGGCCTCGATGGCGAGGCGCCCCACGTCACCCAGCGCGTCAACCTGGCGATCGTGGCAAAATCACCAATCGAGCGCATTCGCGAGTTCGCCAAGGAACGCGGTTGGCGCAACCTTCGCATTCTTTCGTCGGCGAGTTCGACCTACAACAAGGACTATCAGGGGGAGAATGGGAAGGGCGAGCAGATGCCCGCGATGAACGTGTTCGTCAAGCGAAACGGGACGATCTACCATTCCTGGAACACCGAGATGATGTTCGCACCGGCGGATCCAGGCCAGGACATGCGTCACGTCGACACGATCTGGCCGCTGTGGAACCTGTTCGATGTCACGCCCGACGGCCGCGGCGAAAAATGGAATCCCAAGCTGGCGTACTGATTACGATTACCGCGACTGCGTCGCAAGGAGCTCTGCATGAGGACAAGATTTGTCAGCGTGCTATTGGTCGTAGCATCTCTCGCTGGGTGTGGGGGCACTGACGAAAATCCCCTGGATACCGCCCTCTTTCAGCTGTCTGTTCATCGACAGAAATGGGTGGCCCAGGGCATTCACAACTACTCGTTTGACTATGACCTCACGGCGATGGTTTTTTCACCGCCGGTGCACATCGAAGTGCGGAACGACCTCGTCACTCAGGTCACGGACAGGAATTCCGGAGCCGTCTACTCGAACTCCGGAGCGCCAACGGTGGACTCTCTGTTTGCCAGAGTGGAAGCGATGATCAGGAACCCAAGCGCGGACGTCAGAGTGACGTACGACGCGCAGCTCGCCTTCCCGGCGAAAATCGAGAACGCCACGATGATTGCCGACGCCGGATCGACCGCTACAGTCTCGAATTTCCTGCAGCTTCCCTAAGCTGCGTTTTCAGTCGCGCTCGGCAGCGTGAAGTAGAAGGTGCTGCCGAGCCCGACGTGGCTCTCGACCCAGATGCGGCCGTTGTGGGCTTCGACAATGCCTTTGGCGATGGCGAGCCCGAGCCCGATTCCCCGCCGGTCAGATGCCGTCGCCTGCCAGAACCTTCCGAAAATGTGAGGCAGTTGTTCGGCTGGAATTCCCGGACCGGTATCGATCACGCCGAACCGCACTTCATCGCCGATCCGTTCGGCGCATACGGTGATGCGACCGGAGCGGGGCGTGAATTTCACGGCGTTGCCGACCAGATTCGAGAGCACCTGCTGAATTCTCGCCGAGTCTGCCAGCACGGGCGGCAGACCGTCGTCGATGCTCGTCTCGAGTCGAATCGTGCTGCCGGCGGCGAGGGGCCGCAGCATATCGATGGTGTCGTTGATGAGACCGGCCGGCGTCTCCTGCTTTGGATCAATCGTGAGGCGACCCGACTCCATGCGCTTCACATCCAGCAAGTCCTGAATCATCGCATTCATGCGATCGGCGGCGCGCCGCACGATCTCGACCTGCCTCCGCTCCTGAACTCTCTCCAGGGGTGTCGACTCGAGCATCAGCGTAACTGCCATCGACACGGTATTTAGCGGGTTGCGAAGGTCGTGGGCGACAACGGCGAGAACATCGTCGCGCGCCCTCGTCGCCTGCTGCGCTTCGTGGAAGAGGCGGGCGTGCTCGACGACGATTGCCGCTCTGCGAGCCATGTCCGCGGCTAGTGAAAGATCCGCGAGCGTGAAGCGCCGGCCAGAAGTGTCAGACGTGACCAGCGTCAGTGCGCCGATCGGCTTGCCCGACGAGGCCAGCGGCACGCAGATGAGAGAGCGCGGCCCAAGGGCCTCGACGACTCTTCTCTGGCTGTCCTCCGCGAAGGACATCCGGATGAACGCCGGCGTGATTTCGGCTTCAATCACCGGCTCGCCCGTCGTCATCACGCGAATCAGCGGATGGCTGGCCGTGAGCGCATTGCGTGGGAACGTCGCCACCTGCCGCAACAGGGGAGCCTTCTCCGGATCGACGTGTGCCTCGCCGATGCGCTCGAACCTGTCTTCGGCCCGGACGATATCCAACGCGCAATAATCCGCAATCGCGGGAACCGCCAGTCGGACGAGGGCTGCCAGTGTAGTCTCGTAGTCGAACGAGGCGCTGAGGACGCGACTCGCCTCGGCAAGTAGCGATGCTCGCCTCTGTGAGTTCTCGGCTTCCGCACGAGCCGCCTGTTCGCGCGCCAGGGCATGTGCCTGTTCCTCGGCGCGTCGGCGAGCCGTGACATCGCGGAAGCTCCACACGCGTCCAACCGGTACATCGTCGATGTATTGCGGCTGGGAATATCGCTCGAAAGTGCGGCCGTCTTTTAGCTCCAGCACGTCGTAGCTGGCTTCTTCCGGGTGGCGATAGAGCTCGATGACCTTTGTCATGAACTCTTCCGGGTAAAGGAGCTTCTCCAATGCGGCGCTGATGGCCAGCTGGTCGTCGCCGCAGGCGAAGACGTCGGCCGGTATCTCCCACATGTCGGCCATCTTCTGATTGAAATTCAGAATCTTGCCGTCGCGGTCCACTACAAGGATGCCATCTGCGGTGGACTCCAGGGTTGCCCTCAGCAGAGACAGTGATCTGCTTGCTTCGCCCTCCGCCTCTCGCCGAAGCGTGATGTCTTCTATGAACGCGACGATGTAGATCGGATCTCCTCGGGCGGAGCGAACAACCGATACGGTGAGGTTTACCCAGATGACGCGCTTATCCTTTCGGATGTAGCGTTTCTCGATTTTGTATTCGGGGAGCTCTCCCGTCTTGATTCGGCGCATGAGATCGAGGCTCGCCGCGACATCATCGGGGTGAGTGAGCTGCTCGACCTTGAACTGCCGGAGCTCCTCGCGCTTGTATCCGGTGATCTCGCACAGTCGCTGATTGACCGAGATCCACTCCTCGCTGAGTGTCAGGTGCGCGATGCCAATGGCCGCCTGCTCGAAGGTCGCCAACAACAAATGCCCGGGCCCGCCGAGGGGCACGGCGTATTCCGCGGTCCAACCAGGAACCGCCGAGGAGGGGGCAAGAATTGTCTCTTCAGAAGCGGACGAAAGTGGTATCATGCGATCTCCGGTCGGATGATTCGGCCCGCTTATCGCCGAACGCGCCTCGACGGCGCGCTAATGGTCTAATCTCGCATCGCGTACGCTTCCGGAACAGAAGGAGTTTCGCGGAGGCGGCTCGCCTCAGGTAAGCTCGTCCAGATTCCGCAGCGAGGGGATCTTCCAGGCAGTCACTCCGACCACCCCAAGCGTCATCATGCCGCCGAAAATCACCGAGCGGACGGTGCCGAGCAGTTTGGCGGCAACGCCTGACTCGAACGAGCCGATCTCGTTCGATGAGCCGATGAAGATCTGGTTGACGGCGGAAACCCTCCCAAGCAGCTGAGGCGGCGTGCGGACGGTGAGAAGGGTGGATCGAATCACGACGCTCACGTTGTCGACCATGCCACTGATCAG
>JBKOVX010000020.1:0-2827 GCA_046724115.1 Gemmatimonadota bacterium
CTTTTGGCCAAGCAGGTCAACGTGCCCTACATCATCGTGTTCATGAACAAGGTGGACATGGTCGATGACTCCGAGCTGCTGGACCTGGTGGAGCTGGAAGTGAGAGAGCTCCTTAGCTCGTACGACTTCCCTGGCGACGACACCCCGATCATCAAGGGGAGTGCACTCAAGGCCCTGGAGAGTGGAGACCCGAACAGTGAGTACGGCAAGAAGATCGGCGAGCTTATGGATGCGTTGGACACTTATATCCCGCAGCCCAAGCGTGAGACGGACAAGCCGTTCCTGATGCCCGTGGAAGACGTGTTCTCGATCACTGGTCGTGGCACGGTAGCGACCGGACGCATCGAGCGTGGCAAGATCAAAGTTGGAGAGGAAGTCGCTCTCATCGGCTTTGGAAGCGACAAGAAGACCGTCATCACCGGGGTCGAGATGTTCAGGAAGCTTCTGGACGACGGCCAGGCAGGTGACAACGTCGGCCTCTTGCTCCGTGGAATCGATAAGAACGACGTGGAGCGTGGTATGGTGCTGGCCAAGACTGGGAGCATCACGCCGCACACGAATTTCAACGCCGAGGTCTACGTCCTCACGAAGGAAGAGGGTGGCCGCCACACGCCGTTCTTCAAGGGCTATAGACCGCAGTTCTACTTCAGGACGACGGACGTGACGGGATCGGTCGAGCTGCCGGAGGGGATGGAGATGGTGATGCCGGGCGACAACGTTCAGATGACGATCGAGCTGATCACGCCGATCGCGATGGACGAAGGTCTCCGCTTCGCGATTCGTGAAGGCGGCCGAACGGTTGGTGCTGGCGTTGTAACGAAGATCCTCAAGTAATCACACAGAGAGAACGTTATGGCAGGAAGAATTCGCATTCGGCTCAAGGCGTTCGACCACGCCGTCATCGACCAGGCTTCGGCGGACATTGTCCGCACTGCCGAGAAGACGGGGGCGCAGGTCAGTGGTCCGATCCCTTTGCCGACAAAAACGAAGCGCTGGACCGTGCTCCGCTCGCCGCACGTCGACAAGAAGTCGCGCGAGCAGTTCGAGCTGAAGACGCACAAGCGGTTGATCGACATTCTTGACTCGCGCGCGGCCACGGTCGATGCGCTGACCAAGCTCGATCTTCCCGCCGGCGTCGACGTCGAAATCAAAGTCGAGTAGCCGCCCTCCACTGACGCGGAATGCGGACAAACTACTACTGCACACTGGCTTACTAGAGGCAAGATGATTGGAATCATCGGTAGAAAGATTGGGATGACCCAGGTCTTCAACGAGGACGGACAACAGATTCCTTGCACCGTAGTGGAGGCGACTCCCAACTCGGTGATCAAGGTGCTGAAGAAAGACCAGGTCGGCTTCGACTCCGTCGAGCTCGGCTTCGGCGAGCAGCGTCACGCCCGCGAGTCGAAGAAGGGCGAGCGGACTCCGCGCGGCCGCCGGGCTCACAAGGCGATCGTCGGTCACGCCGCCAAGGCTGGTCTCACCGTCGCTCCCGAAGTTTTCCGCAGCTTCCGTCTCGACGACGCGCAGCTCAAGGAAAACCGAAAGGAAATCCCGGCCTACAATCTCGGCGACAAGATCACGGTCGAGATCTTTGCTCCCGGCGAGCAGGTCAAAGTGACGGGTACGTCGAAGGGTCGCGGCTTCCAGGGCGTCGTGAAACGTCACGGCTTCCACGGTGGTCCCAACACCCACGGCAACACCAAGCACCGTCGCCCCGGCTCCGTCGGCCCCGGCACCGATCCGTCGCGTGTCATCAAGGGCAAGAGGATGCCAGGTCATTACGGCGCCGAGCGTCACACGCAGACCCACCTCCGCGTCGAGCGCATCGATGCGGCTCGCAATCTCATTTACATCCGCGGCTCCGTTGCCGGTCCGAAGAACGGAATCGTGCTCGTGAAGAAACAGGGTTAATCATGGCAGAGACTACGAACTCAACGTTGAAGGCTGCCGCATATACCGCTGGTGGTACTGAGCGTGAGCGTGTGGATCTTCCGACGGATCTATTCGACGGAACGATCAACATGCCGGTGATGCACCAGGTTGTTAAGGCGTACCTGTCGAATCAGCGCCTGGGTCTCGCCTACACGAAGACACGCGGTCTCGTCACCGGCGGCAACCAGAAGCCGTGGAAGCAGAAGGGAACGGGTCGCGCGCGTCAGGGCTCGCGCCGCGCCCCGCAGTGGGTAGGTGGCGGTACAGTGTTCGGCCCGACGGGTCGGAAATACAATCAGACTGTCCCGCGCCAGATTCGCTCACTCGCCCGGAAGAGCGCGCTCAACGCGCGCGCCCGCGAGGATGCGCTGATCGTCATCGACAACTTCAATTACGACAAGCCGAGCACGAAGCAGCTCGTCTCGCTGCTCGATGCACTGGGAGTGACGGACAGGAAAGTTCTCATCCTCACCGATGGCGCCAAGCAGAACGTTTTCCTGAGCGGCAGAAATCTTCAGCGCACGCACGTGATGCCGTACGCCGACGTCTCTACCTACCACATCCTCTGGTCGGATGTGGTGTTGGTCGAGTCGAACGCTTTGGGTTACGAACTGGATACGGTGGCTGAGAAGCCACGCGCGGCCAAGGCGAGGTCGGAAGCCAAATCGCATCGTGCCGCCAAGGCCGAAGCAAAGGCCGAGGCGAAGGCGGCGAAGAAATCCGCGGCCAAGAAAACGGCCCACAGGGCTGAAGCGAAGGCTGCCAAGCCGAAGGCCAAGGCCGCCAAGAAAACTGCCGCCAAGAAATCGGCCGGCAAAAAGAAAGGGAAATAACTGATGCCTACGTTAACCCGAACAATCGTCACGCCAATCGTCACCGAGCAGACCTCGGC
>JBKOVX010000026.1:0-4888 GCA_046724115.1 Gemmatimonadota bacterium
GCCGGCGACAAGAATGAAAACCAGGGCGGCGGCTCCGGCGGCAAACGAGGCGAGCGGACGACCGGCGAGCGTTTGATTTGTCGACAGCGCCGGATCCAATAGCGCGGTAGCTGCCAGCAACAGCAAGACGATTGCGTCGAATAGTCGGTCGACGGCTAGCGAAGCGAGCGAAGTAGAAAACGGAACCGGCGTCTCTCTGGTCAGCGCATACGCACGCGCGATCTCTCCCGCGCGCGCCGGCACGACGTTGTTCACCATCATTCCGATCGCGGTAGCGCGCCACAATGCACCCAGGGGAAGCTTGCCGGCGACGGGTTCGAGGATGGTCTGCCAACGTCGCGCGCGGAGCGCAAAGATCGCGGTCGCACAGAAAGTCGCTGCCGCGAACAAGATGGGATCCGCCTGGGACAGGCGGTGTGCGACTTCTGTTGGCGAGATTCCGCGCAGCGTCCAGTAGATGAGTCCGGCGCTCAGCACTGCACCCAGTGCGGCGCGCCATCGCGGACGCAATGTCTACTCTTCGGAGGCGAGCTCCACCAGATCGACGAGCTCGTCCACGAGCGCCCGTGTCGGCGGAGTTCCGCTTTTCTTGAGTGCGCGACGAATCTCGGCGGCGCGCTCGATTGCGCGCTGACCGCGATAAAGCAGTTGCTGAATTGGAACGAGCTCTCCGGTTGGCTGCGGTCCCGAATGGCGGGACTCGAGCGAGCGCATCGTGGCGAGACTCGAGCTCAGGGCGTCCTTGAGCTCCTGCCCACGCGCTGGAGTCTGACCTCGGGGCGGGGTCTGGCCGAGCGGCGCCGACCCGCCGATTGGAGCGGGCGGCGCTTCCCGCGACGGCGTCGGGACGCGCTTGATTTCCGGCGATAGCGTTCCCGATCCGATCCCGCCGCCCTGTTCGCGAAGCTGTTGCTCGTAGTGGGTACGCGCATTGGGCGCGACGTAGACGATATCCTGGCCGCCGTCGTTGTAGAAAAGTTGGGAGATGGGAAGGATCACGTCCTCCTTCCGCTCCTCCCTGGAGGGTCCGTAGCGAGCCAGACGCCGCACCGCGTCGTCAACTCGAGCATCCTGTTCGGCGCCCCAGCTGCGGACCGACCTTACCAGAGTCTTGAGATCCTCGACAGCGCCAATGAGGGCGCGCTGAACCTCCGGGTCCCACGAAGTGACGCCCTGAACGACTCCCGAGGCGATGCGCTCGACGCTCCCCGCCAGTCGCGCCAGCTCGCCGGCCTTGGCCATCGTCGCGCTGCCGCGCAGCCCGCGCGCGGCAGCGGCGAACTGAGCCGCCTCGGACGACTCCAATCCCGGCTTGTTCGCCATCGCCTCCAGACGCGCGAGATACTCGCTCGCCTCGAGCGAGAAGAAATCGAGCAGCCGGCTTGGCGTTGTCATCAGCACGTTCTCCAGATCACTTCGGAAAGGTGGGCCGTTGCGCACCCACAGTCAAAACCTCGTCACATTATGACGAGCGAGCGGCGCGCATCGCTTCGCGCATCTCCTTGACGGCCCGGTCGAGACCAATGAATACCGCCCTGCTGACGATGGAATGGCCGATGTTGAGCTCCTCGATCTCCGGTATGGCGGCGACCAGGCCCACGTTGGCGACGGTGAGACCATGTCCCGCGTGTACCGCGAGGCCGAGGTCTGCGCCGCGACGGGCGGAGTCTCGTAACGCCTGAATAGGGTCGTCGGCGCCGGGGTGATGCGAGTAGCTACCGGTGTGGAGCTCCACTGCCGGCACTCCCAACCTCTTTGACTGCTCGATGGCAGCGCGCGTCGGATCGATGAAGAGGCTGACGCGAATACCCGCGCCGGTGAGCGCATCCACTGCGTTCTGAACCCTCGCTGGTTCACTTGTTATGTCGAGTCCGCCTTCTGTCGTGATTTCCTCGCGCCGCTCCGGAACGAGCGTTACCTGCTCCGGCTTGAGACGGCGAGCGATCTCCAGCATCTCCGCCACGCACGCCATCTCGAGATTGAAGTAGGTGCGGAGACTCTTTTTCAGGCGTTCGACGTCCTGGTCCTGAATGTGCCGCCTGTCTTCGCGCAGGTGGGCAGTGATTCCGTCGGCGCCCGCATCTTCGCATACCGTCGCAGCCTCGACCGGGTCCGGCTGAGCTCCGCGCCGCGCCTGCCTCAGGGTGGCCACGTGGTCAATATTGATGTACAGGCGTTGTTGCTTTGCGCGCATTGTCACCGTCCCTAAATCGCAGCTCTCAATCTCGTGGAGAATTTTATCGTGTCATTCAGAAAAGTTGCCGCTCTCTTCCTGCTCACGGCTTGCTCCAGCGCAACGCAACGAAACGGCGGTCAGCTCACTGGCAGTGCCGCGCCGCAGATGGCCGCCGAGCAGTTCCTCCGTGCCGCGAATGCCGGCGATCTGCAGGCGATGTCCACCGAGTGGGGAACGAAGGATGGTCCCGCTCGCGAGACCATGGATCGGACACAGCTCGAGAAGCGCCTGACCATTCTCGCCTGCTACTTCAAGCACGACAGCGCGCGAGTCCTGGGTGAAGCGCCAGGAATGGGAGGCCATAGAGACGTGCGCATCGAGCTCAGGAAGGGAAACCTTACTCGGCAGACCACGTTCTACACCGTCAAGGGACCGTCTGACAGGTGGTACGTCGAGAATATGGACATCGCAGCCGTTCGCGATTTCTGCGGGAATACGGGGAACACCGCGAGTCGGTAAAACAAAAAAAGTCAACTGAAGACCACCGGCCGGGAGCTCAGGGCTCCTAGCTGGTAGTCTTATTTTTGTTTTCTGCATTAGGGATCTGACAATTCCACAAGGACCCCTCCCGTCGACTTGGGGTGCAGGAATGCGATACGCTTTCCCTCGGCTCCGATCCGTGGCTTCTCGTCGATGAGTTGAATTCCGGCGCGACGACAACGCTCCAGGGTCGCATCGAGGTCGTCGACGGAGAAGCAAATGTGATGAATCCCCGGTCCGCGCTTCTCCAGGAATCGCGCGATCGGGGATTTCGAGTCTCCGGGCTCCAGAAGCTCCACCAGCGACTCGCCTGCGCTGAGGCCAACGATGTGAGCGCCGTCGGCGTCATCGAGGTCGACCTCGGGCAATCCGAGCACGTCGCGAAAAAAAGGCAAGCTCTCGGCGAGGGCCTCGACGGCGATCCCGATATGTGATACCCGCGTGCCGCGCGGGGTTGATGGGGTCATTAAGTTTAATGATGAGGGGGCGGCGGTCTGCCTTTCGCTGTAACGAGTGAAGCGCCAACGTCCCCGCAGAAAATTAACTGACGAAGCCCCGCGGGGTATCCTGCGGTTGGAGATTACAAAATGTCTAATGCAGTTGAAGTAAACGACGCCGATTTCGAGGCCCAGATCGAGCAGCACAAGGGACTCGCCGTCGTCGATTTTTGGGCGACCTGGTGCGCACCATGCCGCATGGTGGCCCCCGTTCTCGACCAGCTCGCCGTCGAATACGAAGGCAAGGCGAAAGTTGCCAAGGTCGACGTCGACATCAACATCAAAACGTCCACCAAGTTCAACGTCCGGTCGATTCCGGCGATCCTGTTCTTCAAGGATGGCAAGCTCGTCGACCAGGTGATCGGGTTTGTCGGTAAGCCCGCGCTCGCGGAGAAGTTCAAGCAGCACGCTGCATAGAGAGCAGAGACTGACCCCAGCGGGTGCAAGCTCGTCGAAAGCGGACAGAGCAAAGACCGCCGGGTCCCTCTATCTGGTCAGCACTCCCATCGGCAATCTGGGAGACATGTCATACCGCGCGGTCGAGGTACTTTCCTCGGCCGCGGTTGTCATTGCGGAAGACACCCGTCACTCGCGGCGTCTGCTCGACCACTACCGAATCACCACGCCGCTCGCCTCCTACCACGAGCACAACGAGGCGAAGGAGACACCCAGGTTGGTGGCGCGTCTTCGCGCCGGTGATTCCATTGCGCTGATTTCCGATGCCGGCACGCCCCTCATTTCCGATCCAGGTTCGCGTCTGGTGGCCGCTGCGCTCGAGGCTGAAGTGCCCGTCATACCGATCCCCGGGCCATCCTCGGTGATGGCCGCCCTGGTCGCGTCCGGGATGTCACTGGAGCGATTCACGTTTTACGGCTTCCTGCCGCGCAAGGGGAAGGAGCGCGGTGAAACCGTAAAAGAAATTGTCGATTCCCGCGCGACGGTTGTCCTGTTCGAGGCGCCGGGTCGTGTCGGCGCGACCCTCGAAGCGCTCGTTCAGGCGGGCGCGGGAGAGAGAGAAGCGGTGGTCGCGCGTGAGCTAACGAAGCAGTTTGAGGAGTTCAGGCGCGGCAGCGTCGGCGAGCTGGCAACACTGTACGCTGAAACGGATCCAAAAGGCGAAGTGGTTCTCGTGATTGCCGGTGCAGAATCGCCGGAAGTGTCCGAGGCGGAGCTGAGCGACGCGGCAAGAAAACTACGCGCGTCGGGCAAGCGACCGCGCGAGGTGATGGATCATCTCGTCGGCGCACTCGGCGCGCCGCGCAATCTGGCTTACAGAATCGCGCACGAGGGCTGAAGATGATTTGCGCAGCAGGAATTCCAGCAACTTTAAACCTGCAATTGGTGACCAAGTGAGATGCCCGCAATAAAATCGCGCCCCGGAAAAATCGTCTGCGTCGGTCGTAACTATCGCGAGCACGCGAAAGAGCTCGGCAACGAGGTTCCTAAGGAGCCGCTAATTTTTCTTAAGCCTCCGTCCAGTGTGGTGTGGCAGGGGGAGGCGATCCGGCTGCCGGCCGCGTCGACGCGGGTCGAGCACGAAGGCGAGATTGGCGTCTTAGTGGGGCTCACCCTCACTCGGGTGTCAGAGGCTGATGCGGCTCGCGGAATACGTTCGATCGTGGCTGTCAATGACGTGACGGCGCGCGACCTCCAAAAACGGGATTCACAATGGACT
>JBKOVX010000254.1:0-2579 GCA_046724115.1 Gemmatimonadota bacterium
CGACTACTCCGTCGCCGCTCATGGTGAGAAAGCGCTCCTCTGCTCCTTCGTGCGCTGCCTGATGAACCGCGCCCAGGATCGCCTTGTGCTCGATCGGTGTCGTCACAACCGCCTTGCGGCCCTTCGCCTTCAGTGCGCGCCAGGCGCCGAGGATGGCGAGGTTGTCGGCTTCAGTACCGCCTGAGGTAAAGCAAATCTCGTCCGGCCGCGCTCCTAGACATCGGCCAACTCGCTCCCGGGCCTCGTCCAGCGCCGCGCGCGCTTCGCGCCCCCACCGATGGGTGCTGGAAGGATTTCCGAAGCGTGGGCCGTAGAACGGCTTCATCGCCTCGAAGACCTCTTCGCGCACCGGTGTCGTGGCGGCGTGGTCGAGATAAACCGGGGTGTTTGCCATACGGGAAATTTAGCTCAACCCTTAAAGAATTTGCTCCGTACTTCCCACAACTTGGGGAAGAATCGCTGGGAAATCGTCTTCTGCAGGTATTTGGAGCCGAGGGTTCCCCCCGTACCCGAAGTCGCCGGTCCAATGATTCGCTCGACCAGCTGCACGTGCAGGAATCGCCACATCGCAAAGCCCTGTTCGTACTCCAGCAGTCCCTCGGCTAGCATCTGCAGCGGTCGCTGATTGGGCTCGGCGTAAATCTGCTCGAGAGTGACGTCGTGCGCGTCCAGCAGGTCGTCGAACAGTTGCTGGAGTGTCGGCCTGGACAGCGCCTGTTTTACCAGTGGCGGAATCTCTCCGTGCTGCTTCAGGACCTGGATGAAATGGGGATCGCGCATCCCCGACATCGCCTCGATCGCTCGAAACTGCACGCTCTGTGAACCGCTCGACGTTCCGAGGTAACCGCGGAACTGGGCGAACCGCTGCGGCGGCAGCGTCTCAAGCGCCGCAAGCTGTCCGGTGACGATATGCACCAGCGCGTTCACTCGTTTCACCGAAGTCAGGGCACCGAGCGTGTCTCGCGACTCCAGGAGTCCGATCAGCGCCTCGAGCTCGTGGAGAATGAGCTTGAACCAGAGCTCGCTCGCTTGATGCACGATGATGAAGAGCAGCTCGTCGGGGTGCTCCGGCCTGGATCGGGGTCTCTGGAGTTTCAGCAGCTCGTCGAGCGCGAGATAGGACGAGTAATTGACCTCGTCGCCGGAGATTTTCTTCGCGGTTGGCGAGTCGTTCTTGCCGCTCTTTTCTTTCAAAAGGTGGAGACCTCGAGGGCGCCGACATCGTCCACCCGCATCGTCTCGGTTGTATAGAAGGGCTCACCGTAGCGGCAGCGAATGAGCGACCCGTAGTGAGCGGCGTGGTGGCGGATCAGATCTGCGAGGGGCTCGCCGTTGGGGTAAACCTCTCCCGCCTGGACCGCGTCACCGAACTGCGATTTGTAGCATGCAATCGCCTCCAGCTTTTTCTCGAACGCATCGGTGATGTCGACAACGAACGTGGGCCTCGTGTTGTCTTCGCGGAACGAGAGCGCGTGGATGACCTTGAGGGGACGGTGGGGTGGGATTGACGGCTCGATTTTCTTGAGGCCGGCGACAAAACTCGCGTCGCGTGCCAACTGCGCCACGATCGGGTGATCGGGATGCCGCCCGTGGAGCGAATGGGTGACGATGATTTTTGGCTGCAGTCTGCGGATGACGATAGCTACCTTGGCCCTCGTCTCAGGTGTGTTGGTGATGCCGCCGTCAGGGAGACCGAGGTTCTCTCTCACCGACACTCCCATCACCTTCGCCGCCGCGGCCGCCTCTATGGCGCGAAGCTCGGGAGTTCCGCGACTCGCCATTTCACCGGCGGCGAGGTCGAGAATGCCCGTCGACCTGCCGAACATCTGCGCGCGGATCAGAGTTCCGCCGCAAATGAGCTCCATATCGTCGGGGTGAGCGGCGATCGCAAGAACATCGACTCTTGCCATGCGGAAAATCTACTCGTAGCGGAGGGCGTCGATTGGATCCAGCTTCGCTGCGCGCTGCGCGGGCAGCATTCCGAAGATGAGCCCGATGCTGACCGAGACCATCACCGCCACCAGTGTCAGGCCAATCGGAACGCCGGCGTCGATCCTCATCGCCAGAGTGACGAGACGCCCGAAGGTGAGCCCTATCAGAATCCCAAGCGCGCCACCAAACCCTGTCAGTGTCGCCGCTTCGACGAGGAACTGGAAGAGAATTTCCTTGCGTGTTGCGCCGAGTGCTTTGCGGATGCCGATCTCACGCGTACGGCTCGTCACCGATACCATCATGATCGCCATGACACCGATGCCACCGACCAGCAGTCCGACACTGGAAAGCACGATCATCACCAGGAAGAAGACTCCAGTGATCTTGTTGAACGTGTCGAGGATCTGATCCTGGGTGATGAGATCGAAATTGTTCTTGTCGGCGGGTCGAAGGCGGCGCATCTCCCGCATGGCAATCGTCACGGCTTCCTGCGCCTGCACTGTCGTGACGCCGGGCTTCGGCTTCACAGGGATGTACAGGGCATTCGTTTTGTCGATGGTGAACTGGTGGTCCATCATCTGGTAAGGAATGATTGCACCAATGTCCTGCCCGGGAGGCGAAAAAATATTCTCGGGCTGGGCATACAA
>JBKOVX010000320.1:0-4692 GCA_046724115.1 Gemmatimonadota bacterium
GTGGTGAACGACGCCACCGATCGTCGCCATTCGACCGGTCGCGAAAGGAGCTGTCCAGGCGGATGGATGCGCGAGGAACCAGTCGTGCCACCGATGCTGTTCCCCAGAAGTGAACTCGAGGAGCGCGCGGTAGCTCAGGGCACAACGATCGATGGCCGTCACACGCGAAGATGATCGGCGCGCCAATTCTGAATGGCGCGTTTGATGTCGGCGCGTGTTTTCAGCTCTCCATCCAGCGTTCGACGCACCAGGTCGGGCACTTCCTCATCCGGCGCGAAGCGAATCGCTATCAGCTGACTAGTATGAAGCTCACCAACCCGGCTGCGCAAATCCGGTGGGAGGAGCTGACTGAGACGCACGCGCTCCTCGAGACGGATGATGCGATCCTGCGCTCGCAGAGCCATCGCTCTCGCCGTCCAGAGGCCGATTCCCAGCGCGATCGCGACAATGGCGATCCACGCCGTGATGAACCGTGGATGGCGCGCGAACTCGATCACCGTCACCACGATGTTGGCGATGAGAACCGGCAGCACGAAGAAGTGAAACTCGGGAATGTAGCGGCGGTGACTGGCGTAGCTTTGCTGTTCTGCCATCTACTCTCCGTATCGTGGTGGCGCCGGAAAATTGGCGACCGTCAGGCCTGCGTTGTCTGCTTTTCTGCCTCGCGCGCGTATCGCTTCAGTCTCGCTATCATCGCCGTTAGACCTGGCTCGCGGGATGCCAGGCCGATGCTCTCCATCAGGGTGCTGACGAAGTCGCCGGGAATACCGAGCGTCGTCGATGGCGGCTGGCCGTTCACCGCCGAGAAGATTATCGCCAACACGGCGGCGATCGTGGGCGACTGGCGGACGTTGAGATCGGCATAGAAGTAGATCTTGCCGTCGCGCACTTCGGGGATGATGTCGACGCGGGTCTGACACTCGGGGACGGTGAACGCACCGCGGTCGAGATCCCTGAATCGCTCGGGAAAGGGCTCGAGCTTTTTCGAGTACTGCACGAGCGCTTGCATCTTCTCTTCGCGTCCCATCGAGCGAAACAACTTCAGCACGCGATCGATGGACGGAGGGATGCCATTGCCCGATGTAGCCACGCTCTCCATGCGATGCAATTTAATTAGCTTTCGTGAGACTGATCATCGAACGACGGAGAGTCGGATGCCAACGAGGAAAGCAACTGCAACGTGGGAAGGCGGGCTCAAGACCGGGAAGGGAAGCTTCAAGGGCGAGAGCGGCGCGGTCGCCGGGCAATTCAATTTCAGCTCGCGTTTCGAGAGCGGAGTCGGCTCGAATCCCGAGGAGCTTCTGGCGGCGGCGGAAGCGGCGTGTTTCAGCATGGCGCTGAGCTCGGGACTGGAAAAGAACGGAACTCCGCCGACCAAGGTCGAAACGACTGCGGCCTGCACCATTCAGGCTGTGCCTGGTGGCTTCGGCATAACGACGATCAAGCTGAACGTGCAGGCGACAGTTCCCAAGATCGACAAGAATAAGTTCGACCAGATCGCGCAGGAGACGAAGGAAGGATGTCCCGTCTCGAAGGCGCTGAAGGGGAATGTCGATCTGCAGCTGGAGGCGAGGCTGGTTTGAGGACCGAGGGCCAAGGACCAACGGCATTGATAATCGCGGACTAAGCGAGGACTGGCGACTAACTACAGCGCCGTTCGACGAGGTGTTCGGCATCCACGGTCCTCGCTTAGTCCGCGATTATCAATGATGTGTTGGTCCTTGGCCCTCAATCCTTCTCAGCGGGAATAATTCCTGATTTTGCTCTTCAACAGCTCGCCGTTGGAGAAGATGATCTGCTCCCCTGTATCGCTCCGCACGCGCGTGGTTTTCAGGCCAATGTGCTCGACTTTGCCGCGATAGTTCTCGACGGAAATCTGATCGCCAATGACGAAGGGCTTGTCGGTCACGATCGCGATAGCCGCGAAAAGGTCGCCGAGGATGTTCTGAACGGCGAGCGCCACCGCCAGGCCGCCGATACCAAGACCGGTCAGCAACGGTTTGATCTCGACTCCCAGCCCCGACAACGCCGCGACGCCGAGAATTATCCAGACGGCCAGTCGAGCGACGACGCCCAGCGCCTTGAAGCTCGTGATGTTGCTGCCGTCCGTCGCGTGCAATGTCACGAACCGCTGCTGGTAGTAATTGACGATGATGTTGGTCCAGATCACGCCCTGCGTGAACAGCGCGATGATCGTCGCGACATTCGCCTTGTCCTGAGCGGCCTGCGATAGCCCAAGCAGCTTTGGCGTGAATGACGCGATCAGGGCGATGAAGAGGAACAGCGAGCCCTTGAATATTTTGACGGCGAGACTGTTTTTCATTTGCAGTAGTGGGAGTGCCCACTACTGACTGATTAGTTACTGCAACTGCAACCGAAGACTACCAGCTAGGTGCTGTGTGCGGAGCGGCCGGAAGCAGCGAGCCCGCTGGAGGCCAGGAGCGATGAGGCCGTTCGCCCTCAGCCGCTAGCGAGCTCGTAGCCACCAAGCCGCTCCGCCCAACGCTCCCCGCCGGTAGTCTTCGGTTGCAGTTGCAGTTTTTTAAGCTCCCCTCGCCAGCGGCACCTCCTCCATCTCATCACACGCATCGCAGTTGTGGCACCGCCAATCCGCATCCACTTCCTCGCCGAAGTGCTCGAGGATGTACCGCGTCCGGCACTGCGTCGTCTGGCAGAACTGGATCATCGTGCGGAGCTTCTCCTGATCCATCGCCCGCCGCTCCTCGTAATCCTGGAGATCGGCGCTCAGATCGACCGCGGTCAGGTTGTTCCCGAGTCTCTCCCACTTGCCGCCGCGGTGCTCGCGCACCAGCCCGTGCCGCTTGAGCAGGGCGAAGACGATCTTTGCCTTGCGTGAGGGGATGCCCGTCAGCTGCACGATGTCGTCGAGAAGAACCGGCGTCTTGAGTGGATACTTCTCGAGAGCGAGCGCCACTTGCGCCGCTTCCTGTACCTCGGGATACTTGCCGCCCAGGAAATAGGACTGGATCCGCTTGTCCTCGACGCGATAGAGGACGCGACAGACCGCGGGCTCACCATCTCGCCCCGCTCTGCCCGCTTCCTGGTAGTAAGCTTCGATCGAGCCGGGGAAGTGGTAGTGGATCACCCAGCGCAGGTCCTGCTTGTCGATGCCGAGTCCAAAGGCGTTGGTGGCAATGATGCCTTTGAGATCACCAGCCATGAACCGATCCTGGACCTCCTTGCGATCCGCCGCCGGCCGCTTCCCATGATACAGGCCGATCTTGAACTCCTCGTGCAGCATGTCGTAAAGCCTTTCGGCTTCCTTCACCGTCGCGACGTAGATCACGCCGGATCCCTCGAACTCGCGGAGAGCGTGCCGAAGAATGGTGTCCTTGATCTGGTCGTTGACGGTGCGGATCACTTCGAACCGGAGGTTGGGTCGCGCAAACCCGGTGATGGTGACGTGCGGATTGATCATCCCGAGCTGACGGATGATGTCCGTCTGAACGTGTGCCGTCGCCGTCGCCGTCAGGGCGAGGATCGGCGGACGTCCGAGGCGCTTCGATATGCCGCCGAGCGAGAGATAGTCGGGACGGAAATCGTGCCCCCACTGACTGACGCAGTGGGCTTCGTCGACGACGAAAAGACTGATCGGGCGAGATAGTAGATGCTCGAAGAACGCGCGGTCCTTGAAGCGCTCGGGCGTCAGATAGAGAATCTCACCCTCGCCCTCCGCAATCGCCCGGTGAGCCTCACGGGTCTCGGATGTAGAAAGGTGTGAATGCATGGCTACTGAATTCACACCTTGTGCGGAAAGCTTGTCATGCTGGTCCTTCATCAAGGCGATGAGAGGGCTCACGACAACGGTAAGGCCAGGCAGAACGACCGCCGGCAACTGATAGATGAGCGATTTGCCGCTTCCCGTCGGCATCACTACCAGCGCGTCATGCCCGGAGAGAACGGCGTTCAGCGGCTCCCACTGACCGGGGCGAAAATCCTGGTGCCCAAAGCGGTCATGCAACAGCTCTCGGGCTGACTCTCTTGTCACTCGATTCGACACTCTGCCGGATAACGGCACAAAGCATTCCCGCATCTTGTTTGGTCTGCACGGGCTCAGAACCGACCGTCACCACTTTCGGGTCCGTGATCGGTCAGCTAACCTGAGCGTTCGATGCCGACCTCACCGTCACGAAACTCGCCCACTCGATTTGGGCTCTTTGCGGTTACAGCGCCGGGGCTCGAATCGATAACGGCCGGTGAACTGAAAACGTTGGGCATGAGAGGCCGTCAACAACCGGGTGGCGTCGCGTTCGACGGCGATACGGAGCAGATCTACCTGACCAATCTGTGGCTGCGCACCGCGAGTCGCGTGCTGCTGCGACTGGGACAGTTTCACGCGAGCACTTTTTACGAGCTCGAGCGGCGCGCAAAAAAGTTGGACTGGGCCGCGTTCCTCCCCACGACCGGATCGGTCGAAGTGAGGGTCACCTGTAGAAAGTCTCGCCTCTTTCACTCTGACGCTGTCGCCGAGCGAATACTCGGCGCGATTGCGCGCGTCGCTCCGTCCGGTCTGAAGATCGCGTCTGCGGGGAACGAAGATGTCGAGAGTGAAGACGCTGACGCGCAGCAAGCGGGAAACGCCGTCCGCAACGCCGGCGCGACCGACAGCTCGCAGAGCTTCGTGGTGCGGATCGCAGACGATCAGTGTGAGATCAGTGCTGATACGTCGGG
>JBKOVX010000264.1:0-3940 GCA_046724115.1 Gemmatimonadota bacterium
CGTTGTCACCCTTCACCGACAGCGCGATGTCCTGAGTCACCGGTGATCCAGTGGCGGCCGCTTTGTGCACCGCTGCATTCGGCTCACCACGGCCATTCAGCTGGAAGGGGGCAGGACCAAATCCGCGCACGATGAAGTTGCCGGTGCCGTAGGCGGCGCAATACAGGTAGCTCTCGTTCGGCGTCCCCATGTCGTTGCCGCCGATGAACACTCCGTACGGGTGCGGATGATCGTTCAGGTTCATGTAGTGCGGCTCGGTGAATGAGGCCTTCACCGTGTAATCACCGCTCGCCGTGTTCGAAGGATTCCAGTAGGCGACGGCGGGCCCCGTCGTGACATGGAGTGCATCGCCTTCCTTGGTGAGTTTCGCGTTGCTCAAGACCTGTCCGCGCCGCGCTTCGCCCGGATCAATTTGACCGGTCCAGCCGGCCACTGAAACTCCGCCACCCGCGACCTGACGCGTGGCTTCCATCTGACCCTGTGGGTTTTGGCGCGGTGTGGAGCTGGCAGTTGTTTCGTTCTGAGCTTTGCCCTTGCACGCGATCAGGGCGATGGCGGCTAGCGGCAATACCGAAGCGTAGTAGCGGCGCATATGACCCTCAGTTTCTGGATTGGGACGGGAAAATTAGGGGAGGGACCGGGGCTCGGAAAGGCAAACTGGCCGAATGCGAAACTTAGATCTGGCAACTGTATGCTGCCTTACGACAACTGAACAGGTGCGAGCAGTGAGAAGTAAAGTTTGCAGGATACAGTTCACAACGTCGGGACCGCACAGGCGCTGTTTCGAAGCACAAGCAACTGCTTATGCCGTCACGCCAAGGGGGACGTCACGGCGTAGTGAACTCACCACTCGTATCTACACTTCTCACTGCTCGCACCCGTTCAGTTAAAACAAACCGCCCCTCCTCTCACCATCGAGACGAGGGGCGGTTCAGAGTACTACTCGAGAGCGCTACTAGCTGCCCAAAGCTCTCAACGTTGCCGCTAACGCTCTGACCCTCGCTCCGTCGTTCGACGTCGCCGCGTCCGTGTCGAGCTGAGCCGCGAGCGCCGTAAGAGCCGTACGATTCTGCATCGTGCCCGACCCGCCACCAACGGCCTGACGAACCTGCGACAGCCTGTCCGCGCTCAATCCCTTCGATCTCTCCAGCTGATCGGCGTAGGCACGAGCGAGCGCTGGCGTCGCCGGCCAGACGAACTTCGGCTGACCCTGCGTGTTCTGATAATCGAAGTGCACAGATTTGGCGGCATCGATCTCGTTCTGCGTCAGATACGCACTTGGCGTCAGCTCGAAGATGTCGAGCCCGCGCGCGATCTCGGAGCTGACGATGACGCCGTTGTACCAATACGCCGACCACGAACCGGCGCCGACCATTCTCGTCGAATCCATCGGGCCGCGATCGAAGTACGCGATCTCGCGCGGATTGCGTGGATCGGTCCAGTCGAACACCGAGATGCCGCCCTGATACCACGCCTGCACCATGACGTCACGCCCAGGAATCGGAATGAGCGAGCCGTTGTGCGCGACGCAGTTCTCAAAACGAGTTTGCGGCGCGGGCAGCTTGTAGTAATTCTGGAACTGCATCTGGTTGTTGACGATGGTGAACAGCGCATCGGCTCCCCACTCGCGACGATCGGTCGAGCGGCACTTCGGCTGACCACCGCCGCCCCACTCGTCGGAGAAGAGAATCTTGGTTCCGTCGTTGTTGAACGTCGCCGAATGCCAGTACGAGAAGTTGGAATCGGCAACGGCTGCGATGCGCACCGGATGCGCGGGATCCGTGATGTCGAGCAGGAATCCGTAGCCTTCGCACGCTCCACCAGCGCGACCAATCGCCGGATAGACGGTGATGTCGTGGCACTGAGTCGGACCGGGCCGAGTCGCACCGGCCGCCGGCGCTGGACCGACAATGCGGTCGATCATGGCTTGCAAGCCAGCGCGCAACGCGGCGCTATCGGCGGCGGTCGCCGGACCGGTCCCGCCACGTGCCTTGACAATACTGTCCAGCGCTGGATTGACGAACCGGGACGGAATCACTGTCTCGTCGCCTCGAATGTTTGCAACAAATCCACCCTTCGCTTTTGCTTCAGCCACTAGTCTCCGATTTTCGGCGATGTCCTCCGGCGCTTCGCCGTGACGCGCCGGCGCAGTAAGGTCGTTGAAAATGCGCGGCGAGCTGACGATCGCTGCCTGCTCGGGGTGCGCCAGGGGAACCTTGATGACCTCGATGCGGAAGAGCGCCGAGTTAGGATCCTTGTCGAGCGGCACTCTGGAACAACCCGCCAGCTCATTCGGCGAGCGAACGCCGGCTGAACCGGAGATGTAGACGTAGACGTTGTCCGGATCCTTTGGATCGACGAGCAGCGTGTGAGTGTGCGATCCGCGACACGTCTGGACGTTGCCGACGTTCTTGGGGTGCGAGATGTCACTGATGTCGAAGATACGGAGGCCGCGCAGGCGATCCTTGCTGACGGTATCCGCGACTCCCTGCGTGCCGCAGTCGATGCGCCCGGTCAGTCCCTCGCCCGACACGAAGAGTAGGTTGCGATAGACGGAGACGTCGCTCTGTGAAGCCGGGCAGACGAAACCCTCTTTCAGGACCGGCGCGGCGGGATTCGAGATATCCCAGAACTGATAGCCGTGATAGTTGCCCTGAATCGCGTAGTTGCCGAGGAACGCCAGATCGGAGTTCGTCTGTCCCTTGAATTCCGCCGGCTGCGGAGTCTGCGAAAGGACTCTCAGATTCCAGACTGCTTCACCAGCATTGTCCGTTCCCGCGCGCAGTCCCACGCGTGGATCCGGCATTGGCTCTCCCGGCGACATGTCGCTGATGGCCGGAATGCTGCTCGAGCGCGCTGAGCCGCCGGTCGTAGTCGCGCACGCTGCCGCGACAAGAGCCGCGACGACGAGCGACAACGAGCCAATTAGTGTGGGACGACGAAGTTGATGCACTGATTCCATGAGTGTTCCCTCTGGGTGGTTGGAGCGGTGCTGAAGTGGGATTCGTTAGCTACTGGGTGTCTATGCCGAGCGTGACGGAGACGAGCAGCTTCTCCATGCGGGCGATTTCCGTGGTTTGATCGACGTTGACGTCGGACGCGAACTTGAAGACGACCTCGTCCTGCCCGGCGCCGTAGGAATCGAACAGCTCCTTCACCATACTGACCGCGCCCTTGTGGTGTTGAATCATGTAGGTGAGGAAGAGTCGGTCGAATTCCGGGCCGCGGGCTGCGTCGAGCTGTTTCATCTGCTCGTCGGTGAGCATACCGGGCATGAGCATCTCGTGCTCCATGCCGCCCATGTTCATCTTCATGCCCGTTGCTGTCGCATCGGGCACAGGCTGCCGCCGATCGCGCAGCCAAGCCTGCATGGTCAGGATCTCGTCCTGCTGGGCGTTGATGATCCTATCGCACAAGCGCTGCACTGCTGGACTGGCGCCGTGCGTTGGCGCCCAGCGTGCCATGACGATGGCCTGCGCGTGATGGTGAATCATCCCGGACATGAAGTGAACGTCGGCGGCGTTGTAGGGATGACGTACGCTGTCCGCTTTCGCCTGAGCGATTGCCGCTGCCTCGCTTTCGGGGTTGATGACCGGCTTGGCAATGACTGGCGCTGCCGTTCCCGATGGCGCCTGGGAACTGGCGGTGGCGCAGGCTGACGCGGTCATCACGACGAGGATCGTGGCGATGCCGCGGATGTGAGAAAAGCGGGAAGAGGGAAGCGGGAAGGGGGAAGCGGTACGCGGGTTGGTCATTCGTCGAATGCTGGCTTGGTACGGGGCGAGCGTTGGCCGAGCTCAGCCCGATGGTTCACTACTATATGATACTTGCGGAACGCGGCGGGGGAAGACGCGGGGGATCCCCGTAATCCTGGTGTCAGGGAGCGGCTCTTTTCCCTCAACCCTTTCGGGGCCGCGGATGTCAGAAGGAGGACCCGTCC
>JBKOVX010000202.1:0-5053 GCA_046724115.1 Gemmatimonadota bacterium
CGCTCGTACCACAACCGAAGTTTTGAAGTCGCTCCGACCCGGATCCGCGAAAAATTCGCGCGTGACGGCGCCGGGGCTATTTGTGCCGTAGGTGATTCATGCCTGACTTGATGAAGCAGATTTCGTTCGCAAAGCTCGACCAGGGGATGGAGATGCCCCATCTCCTCGACATCCAGACCCGCGCCTTCGAGTCGCTGTTGCAGCTCGACGCGGCCTCGCAGAACCGCGAGGACATTGGGCTCGAGCGCGTTTTCAAGGACCTGTTCCCCATAACCGACGTTCACGAGAACTTCTCGCTCGAGTTCAAGAGCTACTCTCTTGGCGAGCCGAAGTACTCCGTGGCCGAGTGCATCGAGCGCGACATGACGTACTCCGCGCCGCTCAAGGCCACGCTCCAGCTCATCGTCTTCGAGACGACCGAAGCGGGCAAGAGACCGAAGAACATCATCGAGAAGGAAGTCTATCTCGGTGAGCTTCCGTTGCTCACGCCCCTCGGAACATTCGTCATCAACGGCGCCGAGCGCGTAATCGTCAGCCAGCTGCACCGATCGCCCGGTGTAGTGTTCGAGGAGTCGACGCACCCGAACGGCCAGCGCCTCATCTCGGCGCGCATCATCCCGTTCCGCGGCTCGTGGGTCGAGTTCACTGTCGACATTCACGACGTCGTGTACGTGCACATCGACAAGAAGAAGAAGTTCCCGGCGACCGCGTTGCTGCGTGCCTTCGGCTACGGCACCAACTCGAACATTCTCCGTCTCTTCTTTGCCGTCCGTGAGCTCGATCTCGTCAAGAAGCGGGAGTCGAGAGTCGATCAGCGCGAGGTACTCGGCGCAATCATCGCCGAAGACATCAACCTCGCCGGAACGGCTCACAACCCCGACGCGCCCAAGCTCAAGACGAAGAAGGCCCGTCTTGCCCTCGAGCGCGAAGAGGCCGAGCTGCTCGTGCGCGAAGGCGACGAGCTGACCGAAGAGGTCTACAACCGTCTCCGTCGCCTCAACATCGACAAGGTCAAGGTCTTTGCGTCGTACACGACGATCGATCTCCGCGACGAAGTCGATGCCATCGAGCGCGGTGAGCGTCCGACGCGTCGCGTCATCGCCGTCGATGCCGTCGACGCCGATTCGGGTGAAGTGATCGCCGAGACCGGCGACACCCTCACCGATACGCTGATCCGCAAGCTGCGCAAGAAGGAGATCAACAAGGTTCAGGTCTTCGTGCAGTCCGGTCGCGCCGAGTCGATGCTGATCAAGAACACGATTGCCAAGGATCCGACGCACACCGAGGAAGAGGCGCTCAAGCAGATCTACTCGCTGCTCCGCCCGGGTGACGCGCCGAATCGCGAGACCGCCAAGCAGGCGCTGGAGAGATTGTTCTTCTCGCCAAAGCGCTACGACCTCGGTCGCGTCGGCCGCTACAAGATCAACCAGCGCCTCGGAACGAATCGTCCCGCCAGCGAGACGGTTCTCACCAAGGAAGATTTCGTCGCGATTATCCGCTACCTCGTCGAGCTACATGAGGGACGCGGCTACACGGACGACATCGATCACCTCGGCAACCGCCGCATTCGCTCGGTTGGTGAGCTGATCGCCAATCAGTTCTCGGTCGGTCTGTCCCGCATGGCGCGCCTGGTGAAGGAGCGCATGTCGATCAACACCGATCCGGAAAAGATCTCGCTCGACGACCTCGTCAACGCGCGAACCGTGTCGGCTGTCATCCAGGCGTTCTTCGGATCGTCGCAGCTGTCGCAGTTCATGGATCAGACGAACCCGCTCGCCGAGCTGACGCACAAGCGTCGTTTGTCGGCGCTCGGACCTGGCGGACTCACTCGCGAGCGCGCCGGATTCGAGGTGCGCGACGTTCACTACTCGCAGTACGGCCGCATGTGCCCGATCGAGACCCCTGAAGGTCCGAACATCGGTCTCATCACCTCGCTCGCCTGCTACGCGCAGGTGAACGATCTCGGCTTCGTCGAGACGCCTTACCGTGTCGTCAAGAACGGCAAGGTGACCGCTGACATCGAGTGGCTCGATGCCAACCGTGAGGAAGACGTTGTCATCGCCCAGGCGAACGCGAAGCTCAATGACGATGGCACGTTCGTCGACGAGCTGGTGCTCTGCCGCCAGCGCGGTGACGTTCCGCTCGTTGCACCAGACCGTATCGATTACATGGACGTGGCGCCGGAACAGCTCGTTTCGATCGCCGCGGCGCTCATTCCGTTCCTCGAGCACGACGACGCCAACCGCGCGTTGATGGGCTCGAACATGCAGCGTCAGGCCGTTCCTCTTCTCAATCCGCGCACTCCGCTCGTCGGAACCGGACTCGAGGAGAAGGTCGCTCGCGATTCTGGTGCAGTTGTGATTGCGCGCAGGGCGGGAACGATCACCAGCGTCACCGCCGACGAGATCATCGTCGACACGGGAGCGTCCGAGCGCGGCAAGAAAGACTCGGATCGACCGCTGGCGAGACTGACGCAGCACGATCGTTATCGCCTCAAGAAGTACTGGCGCACCAACCAGGACACCGCGCTCAACCAGCGTCCGATCGTCCAGGCCGGACAGAAAGTGAAGGCCGGCGAGGTTCTGGCTGATGGCGCTTCAACCGAAATGGGCCAGCTCGCGCTCGGAGCCAACGTCACCGTGGCTTTCATGCCGTGGTACGGACACAACTTCGAGGACGCGATCGTGCTGTCCGAGAGACTGGTTAAGGATGACGTCTATTCGTCGATCCACATCCAGGAGCTCGAGCTGCACGTCCGGGACACCAAGCGCGGCCAGGAGGAGATCACGCGTGAAATCCCGAACGTCGCCGAGGAAGCGCTGAGCGATCTCGACGAGCGCGGAATCGTCCGCATCGGCGCGCACGTCAAGCCGGGCGACATTCTCGTCGGCAAGATCACGCCGAAGGGTGAGACCGAGCTTTCTCCTGAAGAGAAGCTGTTGACCGCGATCTTCGGCGAGAAGGCGAAGGATGTGAAGGATTCGTCCCTCAAGGTTCCGCCGGGAATGGAAGGCGTGGTAATCGATGTCAAGATCTTCTCACGCATCGAGGACCAGGTCGTCGAGAAGGATCGCGGCGAGAGAATCGGTGACATCCGCAGACTCGAGGGCGAGGAGAAGATCCGCGTCAACGAAGTCCGCGACGCCGAGCTGATGGACTTGCTCGACGGTCAGACAGTGTCGCTGGCGCTGAAGGCTGGAACGGTCGAGGAAGCGATTCCCGCCGGCACCAAGCTGAGCTCGCAGATGCTCCGCGATCTTAAAATGACGAGCATCGATCTCAAAACCTTCCGCGTCGAAGACAAGAAGATGAACGAGCGCGTCCGCAACATCATCGACCTGGCCAACGAAGAGAAGGCCAAGCTCGAGGAGAAGGCGGAAGAGAGAATCGACCGCGTGCTGCAGCCGGACGAGCTGCCACCGGGCGTCATTCAGCTCGTGAAGGTTTACATGGCCGAGAAGAGAAAGGTCTCGGTCGGCGACAAGATGGCGGGACGCCACGGCAACAAGGGTATCGTTGCCCGCATCGTCCCCGAGGAGGATATGCCATTCCTCCCCGATGGCCGTCCGGTCGATATCGTGCTCAACCCGCTGGGCGTGCCGAGCCGTATGAACGTCGGGCAGATTCTCGAGACCCACCTCGGGTGGGCCGCGCGTCTGCTCGGCTTCTATGCGAAGACTCCGGTCTTCCAGGGTGCCAATGAGCGCGAGATTGGCTTGTTGCTCAAGCTCGCGGCGGTCACCTGGGTTCGTGATGCGCTCGACCTCAAGGTCGAGGGCATCAAGATCTCCGATGAAGAGATCCGTGGCATTATCGGCGATGTCAGCACGGGCGGAAAGCACGAAGGGCGCGTCGAACTGCTCAGTGACGCGACCATCGATTCGCTGGGCGCACGTGGTGTGTCAGCCGAGACGCGGGATGTCTACAATCGGATCCGCGAATTTGTCTCGGCGGCCGCACGTGAGCTCGCCGATCGCGATACCGCTGAAGTGAACAACCAGATCGCGTTCCACAGTCATGCCGCGGGCGACGAGGAGTACGAGCCGGCCGCGCGTGCTCAGTACAAGAACGCCGCCGCGCAAATCGAGAAGAAGCGCAATACCGATCCGGCATCGGTGCTGGCGAGCCAGGAGCTGCCTTCGCTGGCGGCGTCACTGGGCGCCAAGAAGTCGGAGGTCGATGTTGACGCGGCGGCGATGGAGCTGATGCGCCTGGCTGGAATTTCTCCGGGCGGAAAGGTCAGGCTGCGCGATGGCCGGACCGGTGAGAGCTTCGCCAATCCGGTGACGGTCGGCGAGATCTACATGCTCAAGCTGTCGCACCTGGTCGATGACAAGATTCACGCGCGGAGCATCGGACCCTACTCGCTCGTTACGCAGCAGCCGCTCGCCGGTAAGGCGCAGTTCGGCGGCCAGCGTTTCGGAGAGATGGAAGTGTGGGCACTCGAGGCTTACGGCGCTGCACATACGCTGCAGGAGATTCTCACCGTCAAGTCGGACGATGTGAACGGCCGCAGCAGAGTTTACGAGGCGATCGTGAAGGGACAAAACCTTCCCGAGCCTGGAATTCCGGAGTCCTTCAACGTGCTCGTTCAGGAGCTGAAGGCGCTCGGAATCCACGTCAGCATGGGCGCGAATGCGACCAGCGGCTACGGCCTTGGCAACAACGGCTCTCGAAGAGACGGTAACGGTAGCGGGAGCGAGGGATAACTAATGATTGATTTTCGTAGCACGCGCGAGACGCGGGCATCTTCATTCGATTACATCCAGGTCCGCATTGCCTCACCCGAGGAGATGCGTGGCCCGAAGGATCCAAAGGAGCGGGAGCGGCTGGAGATGGCCGGTCTCCGCACCTGGTGGTCGTGGGGCGAAGTTCTGAAGCCCGAGACGATCAACTATCGCTCGTTCAAGCCGGAGAAGGATGGCTTGTTCTGCGAGAGGATCTTCGGCCCGGTCAAGGACTGGGAATGCCACTGCGGCAAATACAAGAGAATCCGTTACCGTGGCGTGATCTGCGATCGCTG
This sequence comes from Gemmatimonadota bacterium, assembly GCA_046724115.1. Taxonomy (GTDB): domain Bacteria; phylum Gemmatimonadota; class Gemmatimonadetes; order Gemmatimonadales; family Gemmatimonadaceae; genus UBA4720. The sequence continues at coordinate 5,024 of JBKOVX010000202.1, forward strand.
CGGCGTCGAAGTCACCCTGAGCCGCGTCCG
>JBKOVX010000022.1:0-7030 GCA_046724115.1 Gemmatimonadota bacterium
GTATACAGCTCGTGAAAGTGCAACAACCAGCGCGCGCGTCTGACTGGCTGTGGCAAAAGTTGCGCGTGTGTTACCCAGGCTATCAGCGACGGTGATTAAGTACCCAACCGAGTCGGCGCCTTTGCGAGCTGGCTGCACCTCGAGCGTGTTCTCGAACTCGTACCCTAGTCCTCTAGGGCTGGCCAATTCGGTTTGCACGGAAGCAGTCCATGTTTTCAGCGCCTCCGGACTCATGTCAGAGCTCGTGAGTGATTGGCCGTCGTTGTTGGTGGTAATCACTCGGATTCGACGCGTGGACGACACTTCGATACGCGTGAGATTCTTTCCAATCCTGACTGAATCAGCCTGTCGCCAGTTGACCTGCGCTTGAGCAGACACGATGACCGGAGACAGGCCAACGGCGGCGAGCCAAAACGGAACCTTGATAAACCTCATAACTAAGCGCTCTGCGCAGTTGTGCTGCTTCGTGCTGTCGTGATCAGTGCTACGGCGCAAATAACGATAGCCGCCGCGATCGCGGTGCGAAGTGATAAACGCTCGCCGGCGATTGCCCAGCCTAGTATCACTGCGACGACTGGATTCACGTAGGCGTAAGTGCCGAGTCGCGCCGGCGAGACTTTGTCGAGAAGCCAGATATAAGACGTGAAGCCGAGCAACGACCCGAAGGTGATGAGATAGACTAGGCCGGCCGCCGACGAGCCGGAAATGCGGTGGACGTCGAAACGCGAAACCTCACCGCTCAACGCCCCGACGATCAACAGCAACGCACCGCCGCCGAGCATCTCCATTCCCGTCGTAAGCAATCCGGATTGCGGCAGTTGCGCGTCTCGCGAGTAGAAGGAGCCGATCGCCCACGACAGCGATCCCAGTATCAGTACCACCGCTCCGATCGGACGCACATCACCGTGTCCGCCCAGATCCGCGGGCCCGACGAGAACGACGATCCCGATAAAGCCGAGAATCAACCCGACGAGCACTGCGCCGTGCGGTCGTGCCCGCGGTGGTCGTACCCACTCGATGATTACCAGCCAGAAGGGAAGGATCGACACCAGCAACGCCGTCAGTCCCGATGGGACGAACTGCTCCGCCCAGACCACCGCTCCATTTCCGCCGAGCAGGAGGAATCCGCCGGCAATGATCGCGTTGCGCCAGTGGATGCGCGTCGGCCGATCGGCTCCCCGATATCTGGCCCACGCATAGAGCAGCGCCCCGGAAACGACGAAGCGGATCCCGCCCATGAGGAACGGCGGAATCGTCTGCACGGCATACCTGATCGCGAGGTAGGTCGATCCCCAGATCAGGTATATCGAAGCGAACGCAGCAATTATCTGCGCGCGTGAGGCGTGCCTGCGTCCGTCGTTCAAAGGCGGGAAGTGGGAGGCGGGAAGCGGGAGGCGGGTGAGGAGGCCGGCAGAAAATTTAACGCGACCCGCCACGGTGCGGCGATCAGTCGAACGACTTCTTTCTTCGCTCGGCCTTCTTTGTCGAGTGACGTTTCTTCGATTCCAATCGAGCTTCCTTCGAGGCCCGCGTGGGCCGTGTCGCCCGACGCTTCTTCGGAACGATGAGAGCGCGTCTCACCAGGTCCGCCAATCTTTCCTCGGCGAGCTCACGATTTCGTGTCTGGCTCCGCATGTCGCTGGCGACGACCCGGATGCTCCCGTCGGTGGTGAGCCGCGAGGACAGTCTTCCCAGGAGACGCGCACGCTGTTCGTCGTCGAGCGCGCGAGAGCCGAGGATGTTCCAGAAGATCTCGACGCGAGAGGATGTCTTGTTGACGTGCTGACCACCGGCACCCGACGATCTCGAGACGCGAATGTCGAGCTCGCTGCGCGGAATCGAAAGTGACTCGTTGACTACGAGGAGATTCTGCGAGAGAGGCGCGGATGGATCGCTCACGCCATCAGCGCCAGCGGAAAAGCTTGAGTGCGGCGAAAAACGTTACGACTCCCCAGGTCAGAATGATCAGCATCTGTGGGGAAACAGTGGCGAACGACGCGCCCTCCAGCATGTTCGCCCGCAACGCATCGTTCACGGCAGTGAGCGGCAGGATCCTGATGAATGGCTGCACGACTGCCGGGAAGTTCGAGGACGAGAAGAACACGCCCGAAAAAATCCACATTGGCAGCATGATGAAATTCATGATCCCCGAAACTGCCTCAGTGGTGCGAGCCCGCGATGCGCTGAGCAGCCCCAGTCCCCCGAACGAGATCGCGGCAAGCAAGCAGATAAGCAGCAGCGTCGTGAGCGAGCCACGTAAAGGAACGCCAAACGCCCAATGACCAAAACCCAGGAGAGTGAAGATCTCGAGGATGAGGAATACGAGGCGAGAGCACATGAATGAGAAGAGGTACTGCACGCGCGACATCGGTGTCGCCATCAGCCGCTTGAGCAGCTTCTTGCTGCGCGCGGTCACGATCGCGAATCCAAGTCCCCAGATGCTCGAGCCCATCAGGTTCATGCCGAGCAGCCCGGGAATGAGGAAATCGATATAGCGCGATCCAGGCTCAGTCACGTAGCTGTCGGCGACCCTCACCGGATCCGCTCGGCCGGCTCCCATCTGAACTGCGCGATCGACAATCACGCGCGCGTTTCCGGCTTCCCCTCTCGCTGGATCGTACACGTAGCGCACGCTGTCCTTCGCGGCGGTCGGAGCCACGAGCAGCGCGATCTTTCCGGTGCGCAACGCGCGTGCTCCGGAGCTGTCGCCGAAAGTCTCGACGACGAGCGTCGAATCCTTCTTCAAGGACTGCACGATCGCCGCACTTGCCGGAGCGCTGTTGACGACGCCGACCTGCAGCTTGTCGGGACCGCGCTGTCTGAACGCGATGCCGAGTCCGGCCGCGAGCAGGATCGGGAAGACGAACGTCCAGAAAACGGCCTCCGGCTCGCGAACGAATTCGCGGAAGCGCACGAGCGTGAGCTGGACCATCGAGCTGCGCATGAATCCGCGCTCGGCGCGCGAGAGCGTTCTCTCCGTGGGCGGCGAGCCACTCGCACCCGTTGGTCCACCAGCGTAGGAAGAGCCGCGGGTTTCTTCGGCTGCTACAGGCGTCGATTCATTCATCGCGCAAATGCCTTCCCGTCAGCGACACGAAAACATCTTCCAGCGTCACGGAAGTCTTGCGTGGCTCCGGCGGCGGCAGGCTCGAGGCGTCGATCGATTCCATCAGCTCCTGCGGTGTGCCGAGCGCCATCACGTGACCGTGATCGACGATCGCCACGCGATCGCAGAGACGCTCGGCCTCCTCCATGTAGTGTGTCGTCAGCACGATCGTTTTGCCCTCAGCCTGGAACCTCGCGATCAGATCCCACATTTGCCGACGCGACTGAGGATCCAGACCTGTCGTTGGCTCGTCCAGAAAGAGCAGCCGAGGATTGCCAACAATCGCGCACGCCACCGCCAGCCTCTGCTTCTGTCCGCCGGACAGACTGCCGACGCGAGAGGAGCGCTTCTCGCCCAGCTCGACCTTGTCGACGACGTCACCGACGTCGAGCGCCTCGCGATAGAAGCTCTGAAAGAGCGTCAACGTCTCGTCGACGGTGAGCTTCTCGGTGAGTTGAGTATCCTGGAGCTGGATCCCGAGTAGCTCTCGTAGCTCATTCGCATCGGATTCCCAGCGTCGACCCAGCACTTCGACGTTGCCGGCGTCGGGGCTGAGAAGACCCTCACAGATCTCGATCGTCGTCGTCTTTCCGGCGCCGTTCGGGCCCAACAGTCCGAAGCATTCCCCGGCACGGACTTGAAGATCGAGGCCGTCGACGGCGACGACGTCGTCGTACGCCTTGCGCAGGCCGCGGACGTCGAGGGCGAGAGGGGAACTATCCAGAGCTGTCACCATAGAACGACAAGGGATGTCACGATGAGAGGACGGCTGGCGGGTTTCACGATCGATGAAACCCGGTGTAACCGCTTCCCGTAAAATGATATGGCGTCGACCGGAGACGAGGCACCCTTCCTGCCGACCCTGATTCGAAACCAGACGGAGAAACTATGCAGTCCAAGGCCGTGATTCTACTGAGCACTGCTTGCATTTTGGCGTCGGTAAGAGTCACCTCCGCGCAAATCGTCTACGCGCCCACGCAAATCCCGTCTCGCTTCACCGTGGGTGCTGACTTCGCCATCTCCCAGCCGAAGGGCGAATTCGCCGCCAATGTACCGACGGGCTACGGCTTCGATCTGAACGGCCTGTTCAAACTCGATCAGAAAGGCTGGTTCGGGATTCTTGTCGACGCGGGCGGCGTCCGATACGGTCACGAACACAGCAACCTCGGCTTCTTCGGCCCGCTCGGTCTGGAGCTCGATCTCAACACCGACAACCGAATTGAATTCGGCTCGCTTGGCTTCCAGCTCCAGATCCCCGATGGCTGGTTCAGGCCATACGCAAACGCCTCGTATGCCGGCGTGCATTTCACCACCGAGTCCTGCGTATCGAATCCGGACCAGCTGGTTCAGGAAGTATGTAACGACAACCATGGCGACTGGGCCGGTGCCGGCGTATTCGGCGGCGGGATCGGGATTCCGTTCGGAAAATCCTTTGGCGCTCTCAACCTTGGCGCGCGCTATCACTATGGCGGGAAGGCGACTTATCTCAGAAAGGGCGACATCATCGACAACCCCGATGGCACCGTGACGCTGAACGTTCGCAGCAGCAAAACGGATCTCGTGCTCTGGCAGATAGGCTTCACGTACAACATTCCACAATCAGTAAGGCGATAACTAAATGCTCGTTCTTCTCGCCGCCGCCGTCTTCGCGCAATCGTCCGTCACGCTTCAGGTCGGCAGCACCAAACAGGACAGCCTTGAACGGGCGAGAAGGGATTCGATCGCGTATCGGAGGGAGCTGCGACGTGACTCACTGCGCGTTCGCAGACAGATCAGAGATTCCGTCCAGCAGGCGGCGCGAATCCGCAGGCAAATCCCGGTCACACCGGCGGTGCTCGCGAGCGCCTTCAAGGATGCGCCGGCTCGTGAGCTTCTAATGCGAGCGCGGGCGGCGAGACTTACGCAGGATTCCACGCTGACTGGATACGATGCCAACGCTTACGAGCGACTGTCGGTCGGGATGGGCTTCAAGAAAATCGGACGAGATCGACTGCTGCTGCGAGGCGAACGCGCGTCGCACGTCGTGTGGCAGCGCGGAAAGGGTGCAATCGTCGACGTCACCGGGCAGCGGTCCGTTTTCCCAATGCTCGACGGTGTGGGAAAGGCTGACTTCAATCTCGAAGGCGAGGCTGGGGACATCCCATACATGCCGGGTCGGGAGACACTGTGGATCGGCGGCGGAATGGCCAAAGCGCACGTGAACGAGGACGAGCTCATTCATCCGCTCGCGGAAGGCGCGGAAGCCTACTACACCTACGAGTCTGGCGACTCAGTGAGCTTTCGGCTTCCTGGCGGCAAACGAATCGAGCTGCGAGAGCTGAGGATTCGACCGCGCCAGCCGAAGTGGAACGTCGGTGTGGGATCCCTCTGGTTCGACATCTCGTCGGCGCACCTGGTCCGCGCGGTTTACCGCATGGCGCAGGAAATGGACATCATGGCCGTCGCCAAGCAGGAGAGCCGGGACGAGCACGACCCGGATGACGACATCCCGACATGGGTCAAGCCGATGATCACGCCGATGAAGGCGAACGTGAGCGCGGTCACCGTCGAATACGGATTGCACGAAGGCGCCTTCTGGCTGCCGCGCGCCCAGACGATCGAGGGCGACGTGCAGGTGAGCTTCATGCGCATCCCGTTCAAGGCCGAGCAGCGGTACACGTACTCCAGCGTCAACGGAGGCGAGCCGATGGCCGCGGTGGTCATCGCCGCAATGGATACGGCGACCGACTCGGTGTCGCGCGCCGCTCGCCGCGAGCGCAGGCGCACGGAATGCGCCGATGGAACCTCACGGCTTCGAGTGCAGCGCCGCGACGAGGAAAATCTGCCCGTCCTGGTGAGAACCCCGTGCGACACGGTTGCTCTCGCTCACTCGAGCGACCTTCCGAAATCGATCTACGACGAAGGGGAAGCGGTCTTTGGAACCGCCGAGCGCGATGCGCTGGTGTCCGAAGCGCTCACGCTCACCGCGCAGCCCGGATTTGCTCCACAGAGAGCGACGATCTCATACGGGCTGCCATACACGCGCTTCAATCGAGTCGAAGGATTGTCGACAGGATTCGAAGTGGAGAAGGTCCTCGGCGAAGGGTACTCGACTGACGCGCTCTTCAGGATCGGTGTCGCTGATTGGTCTCCGAATGGCGAGCTGTCGCTCAAGCGCACCGATGGGCGTCGCTCCATCCGCGTGACCGGCTACCGGCGTCTAGTCGCCTCGAACGATTGGGGTGACCCGCTCGGATTCAGCAGCTCGTTGAGCGCTCTCTTCTTCGGGCGTGATGAAGGATTTTACTATCGGACGTGGGGCGCCGAGCTCAGTGGTGAGAAGGATTACGGTCTCATCAACAGCTGGCGCTTGTTCGCGGAGCAGCACTTCGACGCGACGGTTCATACTGAGTTCGCCGTTGCGCATCCCGGTGGTGTGAAGGGTGAGCTCACCAATATCGACGCGGTCAACGGCAACATCGTCGGCCTCGCAGCGCTGCATCACTCTTCCTATGGATTGAACCCCCACGGATTCCGCGCGCTCACCGATATCAAACTCGAAGGCGCTGCCGGCACATTCGACTACTCGCGTGGATCGATCCAGACAACTCTTTCGCACGGACTCGGCCCTCTCGACTGGGCGCTCACGCTCGGCGGCGGCACATCGGGCGGGCAGGTACCGATTCAGAAGCAGTTCTTCGTGGGCGGTGTGCAGACCGTGCGCGGACAGAAGGCCGGCGCGGCGATCGGTGACTCGTTCTGGTTGACGAGCGCGGAGATCGGCAGTCGGTCGACTGGGTTCCGCAAGATCGTGTTCGCGGATCTCGGCTGGGCGGGGAGTCGAACTGATTTCTCAAATCCTGGAAGACCGCTGAGCGGCGCGGGTGTGGGCGCCTCTTTCATGGACGGTCTCATTCGCGTCGATCTCGCCAAGGGGGTCTATCC
>JBKOVX010000388.1:0-3206 GCA_046724115.1 Gemmatimonadota bacterium
GCGCGATTCCTACCTGGAACGGGTTGATCGGACTGAACGCGGAGCCCACGCCGGCGGCACCGACACTCACCGCGGCCGCCACGACGTTGTCGAACCCCAATCGCGTCGTGAGCAGGAGCAGCGCCGGCACCAGCGGAATGATCTCCTCGTGCATGTTGTCCAACGCGCCCGCTGTTCCGAACGCCAGGCAAGCGATCGGAATCACCAGCAGCTCGCGACGCTCGAGACGCCGCACCATCCAGTCGACGCCTCGGCGCAGCGCTCCGGTCTGATCCACCACGCCGAACGCGCCGCCGATGAGGAAAACGAGAAAGATTATCGGCGCTGCGGCAGCCATTCCGCGCGGAATGGCGACCACGGCCTGGAACGGTGTGACGGGCGATTGTGGAACCGCGTGGTAGGTTACGGGGACTACGACCTTACGCCCCGTCGCCGGATCGTCGCGCCGATCGAACTGTCCGGCGGGGAGCACATAGGTCATCACCGCCGCCAGCACGATGAATCCCACCAGCAACGTCAGTGGGTGAGGAAAGCGGAGTCTCAATGTAGGGCGTTCATTAGTCGGGGAACGGGGCCTATGCACGAGGTCGCGCTCACTGATCGCTAGCGCATTCGATTGGATTGTCAATACGATCCGTTAACGCCCGGCGGGCCGCGACCAGTCTTTCCTTTATTGCCTCTGTCGCAGGGCACAACTGCCCCACAAGTTTGCAGGATGCCGGACCTTCGGGCCACCCTGGAGCGCACCCTCGGCGATAGCTACACTTTCGAGCGCGAGATCGTCGGCGCGGGGATGAGCCGCGTCTTTGTGGCGATGGACCGGAATCTCGGCAGGCAGATCATCGTCAAAGTTCTGCCACCCGACGTCGCCGCCGAGCTGAGCGTCGAGCGCTTCCGCCGCGAAATCCATCTCGCCGCAAAGCTCCAGCACCCGCACATCGTCCCACTGCTGTCCGCCGGTGAAGTGAACGGCGCACTGTATTTCACGATGCCTTTCGTCGAAGGCGAATCACTGCGCTCCAGGCTTTCCCGTGCCGGCGAGCTTCCGGTGGTCGACAGCGTGCGGATCCTCCGTGAAGTCGCGAGCGCCCTCAATTACGCCCATAAGCACGGTGTGGCGCATCGGGACATCAAGCCCGACAACGTGATGCTCAGCGACGAATTCGCGCTCGTCACCGACTTCGGCGTCGCTAAAGCGCTCACCGAGTCCACCAAAGCCCCGGAATCAGCAACGCTGACCGGGCTCGGCGTGACGCTGGGGACACCGGCATACATGGCACCGGAGCAGGCGACCGGAGATCCGTCAGTCGATCACCGCGCGGACCTCTACGCCTTCGGTGTCATGGCGTACGAGATGCTGACGGGGGCGCATCCTTTCCCGGGGCGATCGACGCAGGCGATACTCGCCGCGCACGTTGTCGAGAAGCCTGAGCCCATTGCGCGGAGAAGACCAGCGATTCCGCACGCGCTGGCCGCGTTGGTAATGCGGTGTCTCGAAAAGCATCCGGCGGACAGGCCGCAGAGCGCGGGTGAATTGCTGGCGACACTCGACTCGATTCATGCCGATCATGAAGAAGGCGGGAGGCGTGAGGCGGAAGGCGGGAAGCGGAGAATGAAGATCGTGGCGACTGCCGCAGTGATCGTCGTCATCGCAGCGGCGGTGGTGTATGCGACAGTCCTCCGTAGGAGTGGGGCGGGCGCCGCAGAGTCGGCGACCCAACTCCGTTCCGTCGCGGTGCTCCCGCTGGCCAACGTCGGCGGTGACGCCAGAGATGAATACTTCAGCGACGGCATGACCGACGAACTGGCGAACGCGCTGAGCAAGCTGCCGGGACTTCGAGTCGCGTCGCGAACATCCGCTTACGCATTCAAAGGAAAGAAGGACGTCGACGTCGGTGAGATTGGTAGAAAGCTTCACGTGCAGGCGGTGCTGGAGGGCGCGGTGCGTCGCTCCGGCGACAGGCTGCGTGTTGGCGCGCAGCTTACCAACGTGAGCGACGGCCTCGCGATCTGGTCGGACACCTACGAGCGACGCACCAGCGACGTCTTCACCGTGCAGGACGACATCGCTCGCGCAATAGCGTCAGCGCTGAAGCTCAGGCTCGGTAACAGCGCGGCGGTATTGTCGTCGACATCGCACGGCACCGAGAACGTGGATGCATATGATTCGTTCTTGCGTGGGCGTTACCTCTGGAATCTGCGCGGCGCCGCGAATCTCCGGCGCGCGCTTACTTATTTCGAAGAAAGCATCACCAGAGATCCGCGCTTTGCCCGGGCATATGCGGGACTGGCAATCACCCTGGCGATTCTTCCGGAGTACACCGATGTGCCGCCACCAGACGTGCTGGTTAGGACGCAGACGGCGGCGATGCGCGCGCTCACCCTCGACAGCTCGCTCGCTGAAGCCCATACCGCGCTGGGACTGGCAGCCGTACATGCCTGGGATTTTCGCGCCGGCGAAGCCGAGTATCAGAAGGCGATCGCTCTCGATCCCCAGTACGCGACGGCGCATCAGTGGTACGGCGAGCTGCTTTATCACACCGGAAGACTCGATTCGAGCTTCGTCGAGATTCGACGCGCGATGGCGCTCGACCCGCTGGCGCCGACTCCGGCTCTCGCATTCGGATACGCACTCACGCTTGCCGGCGAATACGGAAACGCCCTGCAGCAATTCTCGAAGGCAGACGAGCTCGCGCCGGGTCTTGGCCTGACGCGGGAGCTTGTCGCCGATACTCACCTTCAGATGGGCGAAAAAAAGAAAGCTGTCGACGAGCTCGAAGAGGCGGCTCGGGTCGACAACGAAACCCTATTGACCAAGGGAAGGCTTTGCCACGCCTACGGCATCGCCGGCCGAACCGATGACGCCAACAAGTTGCTGCGCGAAATCAGAGCGCGAGCAGCAAAGGAACGCGCGCCCTGGGTCCCTCTGGCGATCTGCCACTTGGGACTGGGCGAGCACCCGGCAGCACTCGACGAGATGGAAGCAGCCGAGAAGAGCCACGAGATCGCTGTCTTCACTGCGTATTCACCACTATTGGACAAAACGTGGGATCCCGTGCGCGGCGACCCGAGGTGGGACAGCATACTGCGCAAAGCGAATCTCTCGGATTACATGGCGGGACACTAGAGGAAGAACGAGCGTCTCGCCGAGCTCGGCCCTCGGTCACGAGACGCTATTGCCCCCCTCCCCCTGCCTTGGCCACCTC
>JBKOVX010000324.1:0-1895 GCA_046724115.1 Gemmatimonadota bacterium
CCCAGTCGTCAGCAGCCTCCCAACCGGGCCCGCCCAGGAGCGCGATGCTGATTCCGACGAACGCCGCCAGTGAGCTGACGGCGTCGGCGCGGTGGTGCCAGGCGTCGGCGGTGATAGCGGTGCTGCCAACTTCCCGGCCGACTTTCGACACGCGTCGATAGAGAAGCTCCTTGATGATGATGACGCCGGCTGCGACGAACAGCGTAAAGGGTGCGGGAAGATGATGCGGGGTAATGATCTCCCGAATAGCCATGATCGAGATGCCCACCGCGGCACCGAGAAGCATCAACGAAACCACCGCCGCCGCGAGTGGCTCCGCTTTGCCGTGGCCGTAGGGGTGATCTTCGTCGGCGGGGCGAGCGGCGATGCTCAAACCCATCCACACGATCAACGAGGAAAAAATGTCCGCCGACGACTCAATGGCGTCCGCGACCAGCGCGTTGGCGTGTCCGACGATTCCCGCAATGAGCTTCACCAGCACCAGCAGGACGTTTACCAGTAGTCCTGCCTGCGCCCAGCGAATGCTCCGAGTTACAGCGCCTGTCACTGCGCGCGCGTTGCCCTACGCGTGTCCCTAAAGGTCGGCTTTCTCCAGACGCTCCGCGGCTGCATTGATGCGGGCGGCATACGCCTCCGCATCCTCACCGGGCATGCGGGGTGGAACGACGAAGTCGAGACGCTCAGGCTGATCGGAGAACGGCGTGTTCACGAACAGATCCCCACCACGAGAAACGACGGCGGCTTCAAATCGATCGATCGCCGTCATCAGGTCGTCGAGCTGGCTGCTCGTCTCCCGGCCGGTGAGGAGTACACCTTTCTGTCGAATCCGGCCGGCGAACTCGAGCGCCGCTGCGTCACGCTCCTCGCGCCGATGCGGATCAAGATCTTCCTGCTGTTCCTCGAAGGATTCCTCTCTCATCCCACCTCCACATTTTTCGGGTCTCCTGACATTATATGCAAGAGCCGTGATAGCGGCGTGAAAGCTGCGACATTTCGCAGAATCCGTCGAGGGCATGGCGACGACCGGCGCGCCTACTTGCCGAGTGCTTGGGGCCGCTGCTACATACTAGCGCCAACACTGGATTCCCCGTCCCCGGAGAACGTTTCGTGAGCCACCGCGCTCTTTGCGTAACAGTCAGCGCCGTAATCGCGGCTACTTCCCTCTCTCCCCTCAACTCCTCAGCCCAGCGTCAAGCAGTTCCCGGACGCGCCGTCGCCGCGACGACAGCGTCGTCGACGACCTACGACTCCACCGCGTTCGCTGCTCTCAAGTGGCGCGAGATCGGGCCGTTCCGCGGTGGACGGTCTGTCGCGGTCGCCGGCTCGAGCAAGCGGACCAACGAATATTATTTCGGAACTACGGGCGGGGGTGTCTTCAAGACGACGGACGGAGGGATGACCTGGGCGCCGGTGACCGACAAGTATTTTGGCGGCACCATCGGCGCGATCGGAATCAGCGAATCCAATCCCGACATCGTCTACGTCGGCGCCGGCGAGTATCCGATTCGCGGCAACGTGTCGCACGGAGATGGTGTGTGGCGCACAGTCGACGGCGGAAAGACGTGGACGTCAGTCGGCCTCACGGATTCCAGGCAGATCTCCAGGGTGCGCGTCAATCCTGCCAACCCCGACATCGTTTATGTCGGCGCGCAGGGTCACGTATTCGGACCGAGCACCGAGCGCGGGGTCTACAAGAGCATCGACGGTGGCAAGAACTGGCGGCGCGTCCTCTTCCGCAATGATTCCACGGGCATCACCGACCTTGTTCTCGATCCGAACAACCCGGAGATCATTTACGCCGCGTTCTGGCAAGCGTGGCGAAAGCCGTGGCAGCTGGTGTCGGGTGGAGCAGGTAGTGGCATCTTCAAGTCCACCGACGCTGGCGAGCACTGGAC
>JBKOVX010000293.1:0-2072 GCA_046724115.1 Gemmatimonadota bacterium
GTGCTGGTGATCAACACCCACCTACACTTCGACCACGCCGGCGGTAATACGCGGCTGAGTCCCGACGGCCAGGTGGAGATCAGCTTCCCCAACGCGACTTACATCATCAAGCGCGGCGAGTACGAGTACGCCACCCATCCCAACGAGCGGACCGCTGCCAGCTACTTCGACCGCAACTACACCCCGCTCGAGGCGGCCAATAAAATCGAATTCGTCTCGCGCGAGAAGGAGATAGTCAAAGGAATCCGCGTGATTCCGACTCCGGGGCACACGCCCTTCCACCAGAGCATCCTCATCGAGTCAGCTGGTGAGCGCGCGTTTTACCTGGGCGACCTCGTTCCGACCCACGCGCACCTGCCGCTGCCGTGGATAATGGGCTATGACGTCGAGCCGCTAGTCACTCTCGAGACGAAGCGTCGCATTCTCAAGCAGGCCGTCGATGAGAATTGGCTCGTCATCTTCGAGCACGATGCGTCTGTCGGGTGGGGAAGGATCGAGCACGACGGGAAAGCGTACCGTCTTAAGGACGGGTCCGGGTAGGCCTAAGCGCTAAGACAACTGCCTGCTAGCCGCTGATCGCCGCTCGCTTGTCGCTAACCGCTGCAGACAACGAGACAACTTACCTTGGTGCTCGAGGCAACTGCAGCAGTATCCTCAGGGTTATGCGATCTGTCCCGACGTAGGCAGCGGTCAGCGGTCAGCGACAGAAGCGGTCAGCGGCCAGCAGGCAGTTGTCTTCGACTCAAGGTTTCTGCGAGATCTGGAGCCTCCGCGATGCCTCTAGGAGAGCGGCTGATATAGCTCGATCCGATTCCCCTCCGGATCCCTTATCCACGCGAACCGCCCGTAATCAAAGTCCTCGGTCTTCTCGGCTTCGATGCCGTCAGCTTTCAGTTGATCGAGAAACGCATGCAGGTCGCGCACGCGATAGTTGATCACGCACTCGTTCCGCTCGTCGGGCAGCGTCGTCTTCGATTGGGAGATGGAGAAAACCGTCGAGTCCACCTGCGACGAGTCGCCAAGCCGACGGTACTTGAACTCGGTGCCGTAAACCTTTCCGTCTTCGTAGGTTTCGAGCCTGAGGCCGAAGTGGTGCGCGTACCAGTTCGACAGGCCCTTGGCGTCGTTGGCGTAGAGGAAGACTCCGCCGATTCCGTCCACTGAAACCCGTTTTTCGACGCGTGCGTCGGTCGCGTTCTTCGCCATCCAGCGAATCTAGGCCTCGAACGAAGTCCCGGGAAGCTGGCGCAGCAGCTTGCAGATGTAACCTGGGACGTCTATCTTACGTCCTCACAATGCGATAAGCGGACGATCCGGGCGGATCGTTCCACCCTCTGGCCCTCGATGTTCGAGGCGTGCTACAGGAGTTCAAGCCACGGGATTTCCCTTAGACCGGGAAACATCCCTTCGCGCGGACTCCGAAAAGGGGGCCGCGTTTTTGTTTTCTTTCAGTTAACGGGGCTCGTATCCAGGACACAACAAAGCGCGTACGCGTCAACAAACAGATCCGCATCAGTCCGATCAGAGTGATCGCTGCCGATGGAGCGCAGCTGGGCATCATGGATGTCGAAACCGCACTAGCGGCGGCGATCGAGCAGGGGCTGGATCTGGTGGAAGTCGCACCAATGGCGAGGCCGCCCGTGGCCCGCATCATGGATTACGGGAAGTTCAAGTTCGAGCAGGCCAAGATGGCTCGCCAGGCCAAAAAGAAGCAGCACGTCATTCACCTCAAGGAGGTGAAGTACCGGCCTGGGATCGAAGAGCACGACTTCATGACCAAGACTCGGCACGCGCGCGAGTTCATTCAGGAAGGAAACAAGGTGAAGGTGACGCTGATGTTTCGCGGCAGGCAAATCGCCCACCCGGAGCTCGGACGTCAGGTTGTAAATCGAGTCGCTCAGGAGCTCGCCGACGTGGCGAAAATCGAGAGCGATCCGAAGTTCGAAGGCAAGTTCATGACGATGATTCTCGCGCCCAAGTAGGGACGAGGGACGAGGGGCGAGGGGCGAGGGAAGCGGGTAATCACTCTCGCGTTGCAGAACGCGGGATAGACATAAAAGGAATTTCAATGC
>JBKOVX010000028.1:0-4353 GCA_046724115.1 Gemmatimonadota bacterium
AGCTGCACCGATCAGCCCGGCGCGCAGGACAACATTCTTACTCCCGCCGACATCCAGACGCTGAACGCTCTCATCGACGGAATGAATAGTCACATACAGTCAGTGGCGCAGGCGAACGGGTGGGCGTACGTGGATTTGGCCACAGTGTGGGCGGCATGGGTCCAGCGACGGGCACCGTTCAGCGTTGTGAAACTCTTTAGCTGCGTCAGTCCATACGGAGAGTACACCAGCCTCGATGGAGTACACCCAACAACTCCTGGTTACCAGGAGATGGCAAACGCAGCGGCTACTGCGCTGAACCAAACCTACGGCTTCGCCATTCCAACAGTCGACGTACCGGTTCTGACGCCGACGCAGCTTTGCCCATAGTGTCAGGCTGATACAGTGTCAGAGGGCGAGGCCAAGAACCTCGCCCTCTTTGCATCATGAGGTACATCGGAAACAAAACCCGACTCCTTCCATTCATTCTCCGCACGCTGGAGAAGGAAAGAATTGCGGTCGGGTCCGTGCATGACGCATTCGCAGGAACGGCTAGTGTGAGCAGAGCGCTCAAGTCGGAAGGCTGGCGCGTGTACTCGAGCGATTTGCTGATGTCGTCGTACGTGTTTCAACGCGCGTACGTGGTCGCTGAAGCCGCTGATCCCTCGATCAGTGAAATGGCGAAGGAGCTCGCCCAGGGTCCTCCCGTGACAAGCTTCATCAGCCGGCATTTCTCGCCGGCCGGCGGCAGCGCCAGCGCGGGGAGGATGTACTTCACGCCGGAGAACGCGGGACGGATCGACGCCTCGCGTGAAACGCTCGACAAGTGGCGGAAGGAGCGAGCGCTGCGCGATGAAGACTATTACCTCCTCCTCGCCGCCATCATAGAAGGAGCGGACAGAGTCGCGAACACGGCCGGTGTGTACGCGTCGTACATGAAGCGCTGGCAGCCGAACGCGCGGCGACCGTTCGAGATCGTTCCAGAATTACCGCTCGAAGGGAAGGTGCCGGCGCGAGCCTATCTGATGGACGCGGCGGACGCTGCAAAGGAGATCGGCGAGGTCGATCTTCTGTATATCGATCCTCCGTACAACTCCCGTCAGTACGTCGCCTACTACCATATACCGGAGATCCTGGCGCGCGGCTGGTCGGATACGCTACCCGCGATTCGCGGCAAGGTCGGGTTGCTGGCCGGGGAGGAAGGAAGAAGCCAGTGGTCCCACGGACGGCGGGTTCAGAGGCTCTTTTCGGGGTTGCTCGCGGATTCTGGCGCGAAATACGCGCTGGTCAGCTTCAATTCGGAGGGCCATTTGAAGCCCGAAGCGCTGGAATCCCTACTCGGCAAGGCTTCTGCGGATGGAAAGGTGTCCCGGTTCAGCCAACGGTACCGCCGCTATCGCGCGGATAGCGATCGAGAGGGCAGGCAGTACCACGCGGATATTGCGCTGGAGAACCTATATTTGGTACGGCTCCGGTAGCCTTGGTTGCTTCCACGAGCCGTTGATCGTCAGAAAGGCGTAACGGTGATAAGGTGTTATCCCGTCGCCATTTGGGTCTTTGCACGCGCTGGCAAACGGGTTACACTAGGCAGGTGAAGATGACAGCCACACCGCTGCAAAATCAGGGGTCACAAACGTTGGGCGGAGAGAGCTCGACGCCGGACGCAGCGGCGCCGGGAATCGATGCCGATCAGGAGATCATTGCCAAGGTTCTGGCAGGTCACAAGGATTCGTTCGGGGTTCTGATAACCCGCTATAGCGATCCTCTGTACCGACATGCACTTGGCATGACCGGAAGTCCGGATGTGGCGGAAGACATACTCCAAGCGTCTTTTATTAAAGCATATCAGCATCTAGGAGAAGTTCGCGGCCGATTCGACGCGTGGGTTTTTCGAATCGTCGCTAATAGTTGCAAGGATTGGCTGAAGAACATTCGGCGAACGCACGTGAGCTATGACGATGACGATCAGCCCTCGACGTACTCGACGCCGGAAGAAGAGATGGATCGCAACGAGCTGCGTACGGACCTGCAGTTTGCTCTGGCCAGACTCGCTCCCTCGCTGCGTGAAGCGTTCGTGATGAAGCACGTTGAGGGAAGATCGTACGAAGAGATGGCGCTGTTACTGGAAACGACCGTTGGCGCTTTGAAGATGCGAGTGCATCGGGCGCGAGAGGCGCTCCAACAACTGCTCGAGGAGAAGTACGCATGATGCTTGATGACGCTGGTTTCGAGAGAAACGAAAAGGTTACGGGCCGCGAGCCGGCTCAGAGAAAGGACAAGCCCGCGGAGACGCTCTATGACCGCGAGGTTCCACTCAACGGAACTGCCGGTCACGGACTGCTCCACGACTGGCTTGATGGCGAGGTCGACGTAATGCGTGCAAGTGAAGTGGAAGGCAAGTCGAAGGTCGAGCTCTGGACCCGGATAAACGCTGAGAGCGAGATGCTCCGCCGTCGCGTGACTCCTGTGGGCGTCCAGCAGCGGATCATGGCTTCCCTGCCGGATACGCCTGGCACCACCACCAGCTGGTGGAAGCAGATCACGCCTGTTTCGGCGATCGCGATCACTGTAGCGCTGCTTGCAGTCGGCGCTCTGATCTTCCAGGCACTGCGGTAAAAGCACCTTCTCTCGAGCAGAAACGCCCGACTCCTTGCGAGTCGGGCGTTTTTTTTGCCCATTTCATTGCTGAATTTTCTCGCTCAGGCGTAGACATTGCTGCGATTGTGTCGACGTCGGCGTAGACCTTGCAACTGGACGGCAACTCTTTACTGTATAGTAAAGACATACCTGATCGGAGGCGTTTCAAGATGAAGAAGACCATCGCTGTAATCGCGTTAATGGCTGGCCCAGCCCTGGCTTCCGCTCAGGCTGGACTATCCAAGATCCAATTCCTTGCCCTGCAGCAGGAGCTGCGCGATCAGGGATGCGGTGTGACGAACGTCGACGGCCGGTACGGTCCGCAGACCCGTCGTGCGATCGCAACCTGCGCGAAGAAGTTCAACTCGGCCAACAATGCGCAGGCATTGCTCGTCGCCATGAACATCGGCTTCGGACCGAATGACAATCCGCCCAGTGGTCCTGCTCCGAAGAGCGGAATGACCAGCGACACCGGCTCGGGAAGCAGCATGGCCTCTGAAGCGAAAGCCGAAGGGGAAAGCGTGAAGACCGAGAAGAAGGAACACGCCGCGAGCGGAAAGACTCATCGTAAAGCGACGAAGACCGCCACTACTACTGAGCCGACCAAGAAGTACTAGTTCTCGCCGAACTCGAGGGTCAGCTGCAACGGGGGGACGAGCGCACCAAGCGCCTCGTCCCCTTCTTCGTCTTCACGACTGGACCAGCCGCGCACGCCGTACTTCGCGCACAGCTTCTCGAAGAACCTGGCCAGCCCTTCGCGATACTTTTCTCCGGCGTAAGCGCTGTTCGCGAAGGTGTTGCGATAACGCTCGGCCAGGTGCGGAAATTCCTGCTCTATGAAAGGCAGATAGCGCTTCCGCGCCGCCGACTTCAGTCGCACTGCGCAAGCGCCAACAGAGACTGCGCCCGCCTCGGAGACCCGCTTCACCAGCGCCTCGAGATCCGACGGGTTGTCCGTTATTCCTGGAAGGACGGGCATGCAGTTGATGCCGGCCTCGATTCCCGCTTCACGCAGTCGTGACAGCGCCCGCACTCTCGACTCGGGCGTCGGCGCTCGTGGCTCGATGCGGCGCGCCAGATCGCGGTCGAGAGTGATGAGCGAGATGTGAATCGAAAGATCAGAGAGGCGATTGATGCGCGAAAGAAGATCGATGTCGCGCGTAATGAGCGGACTCTTCGTGATGATGCAGACGCTCAGCCCGGGATGCTCGGCGAGCACCTCCAGGATTCCACGGGTGATCCGAAATCTTCGCTCGGCGGGCTGATAGGGATCGGTGGCTGTTCCGATCACGATCGTTTCACCTTCGAGCAGCTTGAGATGTCGGTCGCTGCCGAAGCGTAGTGTTTTGCTCAGAACTTCCGGTGCGTTTTTCTTGACGAAGATGTTCCGCTCGAATGCCAGCCATGGCGGCAGCTTGTTGTACGCTTCGCCGAGCACGTCGGTCATCCTCTCGTCGGTCGCAGCGCGCTCCATCACGTAGCGATGGGTGTAGCGAGCGTAGCAGTAGGCGCAACCGAAGGCGCATCCGATGTACGGGTTGATCGACCAGAAGCCCATGCCGGTAGTCTCCGGTCCGTTGAGGACGCTCTTGGCGGGCGACGAGTAGTACCGGATGTCCTTCTGCTCGCCGATGACGGGGAGCTGGCGGGATTCTCGTTCGTATGCGGCGCCGAAGAGACTGGGGGACTTCGACTTCATACCCGAATATAGACCGAAGCTAGTGAGGCGTCTAGCTC